>JAPPNE010000036.1:0-5774 GCA_028818775.1 Deltaproteobacteria bacterium
GGACCGCCTCCAACACCGTGTTCGAGGGCGGCATGGGCATCGACGCCACCGTGCCCTTCGGCTACGAGAGCGACTTCCTGCGCCCCGTGTACGCGGTGGAGAAGGTCGACCTCAAGAACTTCTTCAGCGACAAGGACATCGCCAACGCCAAGTCCCGGATGCACGGCTGGGTGCACTCCCTGGCGCGCACCGGCCGGTAATTCGCACCGACCTGAAAGGGCGGCCTTCACGGCCGCCCTTTTTTTCATCCGGAACGAACCGCACGACATGACCGACCCCGCGCGACTGGACCGGATGTGCGGCCTGCTGACGGAGCGCTACGGCACCGCCGGAGACGAGGCGGCTGTGCGCCTGCGCCGTTGGATCGGCGGCGAGATTCCATATGCAGAGCCGGAGGTCATCGAGCGGCATCTGGACGAGCCTCACGCGGCCCTGTTGTTCGACTCCTTCCGGCAAGTACTGCCGTTCGGCACCGGCGGCCGCCGAGGACCCATGGGCTACGGCACCAACCGGATGAACCCGTCGACTGTGGCCATGACCGCCCAAGGGCACGCGAACTATCTGAGGGCCAACGCTCGCGGCGCGGAGCTCAGCGTGGTGGTGGCCAACGATGTGCGCGTGTTCGCCGACAACGCCGGGGTGTACGCGTTCCTGGGACAGACTCACCCATTGCTGGAGGTATCCTCGCGTTCGCTCGCCCGCCTGGCGTGCGAGATATACGCTGCCAACGGCATCGTCGCTTACCTGGAGGAGCCGGCCGACGACCACGCCGTCACCAGCACGCCGGAGCTTTCGTTTTTCATCGTGCAGCTTGGCGCCAGCGGCGGCGTGAACGTCTCGGCGTCACACAACCCGCCGGACGACAACGGCATCAAGGTGTACGACGCCTACGGCAGCCAACCCGTCGCGCCCGAGGACCAGCGGCTGGTGGACACCATGGAGGCGGCCACGGAGGTACGCACCGTTCCCTTCGGCGAGGGCCTTCGGTCTGGGATGATCCGTCCGCTGCCGCCGGATCTCCGCACCGCCTACGTCGACACCTACGTAGACTTGTACGGGGACCTCTACCCTCCCCGGGCGGACGCGCCGGTGGTCTACACGCCCCTGTGCGGCTGCGGCGTCCACACGGTGAAGCCGGTGCTGGAGCGGCTGGGCTTCCCGGTGCTCATGCCGCCCGACCAGGGCCCGGACGGGAGCTTCGCCGCCATCCCCTTCAAGGCGCCCAACCCGGAGGTGCCCCACGCCACCGTCCCGGCGCGGGCGTTCGCCGACCGCCACGGCGCCGGCATCGTCCTGTCCAGCGATCCCGACGCCGACCGCATCGGCATGGAAGCGCGCCTGGAGGACGGCTCCTGGTACCACTTCGACGGCAACCAGATCGCCGCCATTCTGTGCCATCATCTCATGCTCGACTCCCAGGGGCCGCGCCGCCGGGGGCTCGTGATGGAAACCCTGGTGACCACCAAACTGCTCGGAAGGGTCGTGGCCGAGGCCGGGGATTCGTGGCTCATCGACGACCTGCTGGTGGGTTTCAAGTACGTCGCCGACGTGCTCAAGACCCTGGAGCGCACGGGCCGCTACAAGGACATCGCCTGCTCGCCGCGGGACCTCGTCCTCGCCGCCGAGGAGAGCCACGGCGTGGTCATGGCCCCGGGCATCCGCGACAAGGACGCCACCCCGGCGTGCATGGTGCTGGCGGGCCTCTACCAGCGCCTGCTGGACGAAGGCCGCACCATGCTGGACTACTACGTAGCCATGCTGCGGGAGCTGGGCGGCTACGACAACGTCAACCGCAGCATCGTCCTGGCCGGCGCTGAAGGGACGCGCAAGAAGGACCGCATCATGGCGGCGCTGCGGGAGTCGCCGCCCCGGGAGCTTGGCGGGCACCCGGTCCAACGCTTCGTCGACTACTGGGACCCGGAGCGCTTCGGCCCCATCGCCAGCGACACCGACCGGCTCCCGCGGAACGTTCTCCAGGCTCACACCGACCGTTTCGTGATCACCGTGCGCCCGTCCGGCACCGAGCCCAAGCTCAAGCTCTATTGCCAGTTGCTGCCGGACGGAGGAACACCGGACGGCGGCGGCACCGACCTGCTGCGCCGGGTAAGGACGAGGGCCGATGCGGTCGTCCGCGCCGTCTACAACGAAATGCTCTCGCGCATCGACGTCTCGCTCGACGAAGCGGCGCTGCTGCTGCCCGACATCATCGACCTGGAAGGCAGGCAACGCTTCGGCCGGGAGACCGTGCCGCGCCTGCGCGACGCAATGAAGAGCGGCCGGTTCACCGGCCTTGACAAGCTGCTGGATTGGCTGCGGCGCGAGGCGGCCGCCATGACCCCGGCGGCGGACCCCCTGCCCGCCCTCAGGCCCGCGCTGGCATGGCTGTGCCGCCGGTGGCGCCGCGAGGATGACATGACCCTGGTGGAAGAACTCGAGAACTGGGCCGAGCGTGACTTGTGAAAGGAGCACCCGATGAAGGACAAGATCAACACCAGCGTGGAAATCGAGCGCGTGCAACGGGAATGGCTGGAGGCGATGACGGAGAAATACCAGATCGCCGACGAGTCCAAGGCGCTGCGCATCGTGCTGGACCACGCGCGCACCGCCACCGACGAAAAGGTCCTCTTCGAGACAGTCCGCTGCCTGGGCTGCGACTGAGCCCGGCGCGTTGCAGGCGCACTCCGGGTGGTGTCGGGACGCCCGCCCGGAGCCGCCGTCCGTACAAACCCTTGCCGGCTCAGTGCGGCGCGGGGCCGGGGCTCGCCAGCGCCTCGCGCCGGATCGCCTCGATGGCGTCCACCTCCTTGGGGATCGCGGCCGACAGCACGTCGTGGCCCGCGTCCGTGACCAGGACGTCGTCCTCGATGCGGACGCCGATGCCGCGGTATTCGTCGCTCACGCCGTCCAGGTCTTCGGCGATGTAGAGCCCGGGCTCCACCGTGAGCACCATGCCGGGCTCCAGCGGACGCGCGGCGCCGTCGATCCGGTACTGCCCCACGTCGTGCACGTCCAGCCCAAGCCAGTGACCGGTCCGGTGCATGTAGAACCTCGAGTGCTCGCCTTTCTCGATCAGTTCACCGGCTTCCCCTGACAGGAGCCCGATGTCGAGCAGCCCCTCCACCAGCACTTCCGTGGCGCGCCGGTGGATGTCCTCCATGGACACGCCCGGCCGTACCAGCGCGATGCCCTCCTGTTGCGCCCGCAGGACGATCTCGTAGATGCGCCGCTGGGGCGGCGAGTAACCGGCCGCCACCGGGAACGTGCGCGTCACGTCCGAGCAGTAGCCGTCGAACTCCGCCCCCGCGTCGATGAGCACCAGGTCGCCGTCGCGCATGCGGCGGTCGTTCTGCGTGTAGTGGAGGATGGTGGCGTTGGCCCCCGAGGCGACGATGGAAGGATAGGCCATGCCCGACCCGCCCGCCGCGCGGAAGTGGTATTCCAGCAAGGCCTCCAGCTCGTACTCGCAAGCGCCGTCGCGCGCCGCCCTCATGGCCGCGGCGTGGGCTCGTTCCGACGCCGCCACCGCCTTGCGCATGAGGTCCAACTCACCGGACGACTTGAAGAGGCGCATTTCGTGCACGATCGACGCCGGGTCCACCAGCGACACGACTCCACGGCCGGTGCGCGCGCGGCCGGACCGGCTGGCGTCGACAAGCCCCTGGATGAGAGAGTTCGTGCCCTCGTCGCGCCCCGGCGCAAAGTACACCCTTTCCGCCCCGGCCAGATGCCCCGGCAGGACCTCCTTCACCTGATCGATTGTGTAGGCGGCGTCCGCCCCGAACACCTCCTTCGCCCCCTCCGTCCCGTAGCGCTTGCCCGTCCAGGTCTCCTTCTCCCGGTCCCGCGGCTGCACGAACAGGACGAAGCGTTCCGACTCGTGCCGCGGCGACAGCACGCAAAGGCCGTTGGGTTCCGGAAACCCGGTCAGGTAGAGCAGGTCGTTGTCCTGCCGGTAGCGGTACTCCACGTCGTTGGAGCGGGTCGACTGCGGCGCCGCCGGAATGATCGCCACACCCTCGCCCATGCGCTCCATGAAGGCCGCGCGCCGCTCTGCATAGGTGGTTGCGTCCATACCGTTTCCTTACGGCAAGATCCCGCCGGTGACAAGGTGGGTAGCCAAGCGGACCGCGGGCAGACTCTTTCTTCTCGCTTCACGCGGCCCGATCTGGTACACAATCCGGAAATCGGCGGTCTCTTCCCCTATCATTTCGGGCATTCGCCGGAGGGGGTCGCGGAGCTTCGCGAGCCCGCGCGGAGACACAGGCCACGGAGGAACGCGCATGGCGGAAACGGTTTACAAGGACTTTCGTCGCGAGGAGATGGAATACCAGTTCAATCCTCGCGTCACCGTGACCGAGTATCCCCGGCTGACCGAAGAGCGGGAGCGGGCCAGCGAGGCCACGCGGGCAAAGCTGAAGCACCACCGCGACGTGCGCTACGGCGACGGCCCGCGGATGACCCTGGACATCTTCCCGGCGGAGCGGTCCGGCGCTCCGGTGCAGGTCTACATCCACGGCGGCTACTGGCGCGGCGGCAGCAAGGAGGCCTACAGCTTCTTCGCCGGCCCGTTTGTCGAAGCCGGGGTCACCCTGGTGCTGCTGGAATACGACCTCTGCCCGCAGGTCACCGTGCCCGACATCATGCGCGAGACCCGCGAGGGGATCGCGTGGGTCTACCGCCACATCGCGGAGTACGGCGGCGACCCGGAGCGGCTCTACCTGTCGGGGTCCTCGGCGGGCGGGCACCTGACGGCCAGGGCGCTCAGCCATCGCTGGGAAGAGGACGGTCTCCCGGAAGACATCATCAAGGCCGCCGTGGCCATCACCGGGGTGTACGACCCCGACCCGGTCTTCTACGTGTCGTCCAACGAGGACATCCGCCTGACCCCCGATACCGCTCGAGAGATCAGCGCCATGCTGCATCCGCCCCTAGACCGGACCCCGTTCGTGGTGGCGGTGGGCGGGGCGGAATCCCGCGGGTGGATCGGCATGTCCAGGGACTTCTTCGCCCTTTGCCAGGAACGGGGCCTGGACTGCAGCTTTCTGGAGGTGCCGGGCACACACCACTTCTCGGTCTCGGGACAACTGGGCGAACGGGGCAGCCTCATGTCGCGCACCGTGTTGGGTCAGATGGGTTGTCTCTGATGAAGCAAGCGCCGGTGACCGTCCGCCGCCTCGGGCTCGCGGCCCTGTGGGTGCTCGCGTTCAGCGCGGTATGCCACGCACAGCCCGCGTACATCAGCGGCTATCGCGAGGTCATGCTGCGCACGGGACCGAGCGTGGAACACCGGATCCTTGCGGTGCTCCGCACCGGCAACGAGATGGAGATCCTTGGCGAGGACGGCGACTACAACCTCGTCTCCCTCCCGGACGGGCGCCAGGGCTACGTGCTCAAGAGCTTTCTCACGAACGAGGCCCCGCCGGAACGGCGCCTCGAAGAACTGTCCGAGACGGTCGAGACCCAGGCGGCCGAACTGGAGCGACTGCGCAACGAGAACCGGAACCTCGTGGCGCGCAACGACAAGCTGACCAAGGACAACGAGGGGGACCGGCGCCTGCTGCAACGCCTGCAACAGGAGAGCGCCAACATCGAACGCGACGAGCGCATGTGGTGGTTCATGAGCGGCGCCGGCGTGCTCCTCGTCGGCTGGCTCCTGGGCATGACCCGCTTGCGTCTGAGGAGGAAGGCGCGCGCCCGGAGCTTTACCTAGTGTGGTGTCAGGTTAATTCGCAGCATAATCTGCGGGTCTTTTTCGCCGTCGGCTGCGTTGCTCT
>JAPPNE010000036.1:5784-53140 GCA_028818775.1 Deltaproteobacteria bacterium
ACGAAAAATCCTCCGCATATTATGCTGCGAATTAACCAGACACCACACTAGTCGGAGGAAACATGCACCCGGTACAACTGTTCTGCTGGCATTTCATGGCCTACCCGCATCTGCCCGAGGACTTCGACGAGAAGTACGATACCGGCTGGGTGACGGTTCCCAACAGCCTGTGGGACTCGGAGAAGTCCCGCGGCCTCTTCCAGGACTACATCGACCAGCTCGCCTACGCCGACGACCTGGGCTTCGACGGGCTGGTGCTGAACGAGCATCATCAGAACATCTACGGCCTGATGCCCTCGCCCAACCTCATCGCGGCGGCGCTGACGCAGCGTTCCAGCAAGGCCAAGATCTGCGTTCTGGGGAACCTGCTGCCACTGCACATCAACCCGCTCCGGGTGGCCGAAGAGTACGCAATGCTCGACAACATGAGCAACGGGCGCATCATCGCGGGCTTCGCACCGGGCGGCGGCCCGGAGAACTACAACTACGACATCCCCTCGGTGACCTCGCGCGAACGATTCTGGGAAGCCGTGGACCTGGTGGTGCGCGCGTGGACCGATGACGGCCCGTTCAACCACGAGGGCCACTACTACCCGCTGCGCTACGTGAACCCGTGGCCCAAGCCCACCCAGAAGCCCCATCCGCCCATCTGGGTGCCCGGCTCGCGCAGCGCGTCCACGCTTACCGAGGTGGCCAAGCGCGGCTACTGCTACTTCCTGTCGTCCCGGAGCCACGGCGGCGAGACGTACAAGGCTCGCGAGCAGTTCTCCCAGATACTCGAAGAGCACGGCGACACCTACCACCCGTTCCGCATGGGCATCCTGATGTCCGCCTATGTCAGCGAGACCGATGCCCAGGCCAAGGAGGAGTGCGAGGAGGGCGTGTGGTATTTCCTGCGCAACTGCCTCAAGGGCCACCTGCGCAAGGAAGGCCGTCAGCTCACCTTCGGCGCCGGCGTGCCCTACATCCCCGCGCCCGCCTGGAAGGAGTTCCTGAAGCACTCCGATCCGGAACGCTCCATGCTGGGGGACGTCAACGACTGGGACGAGCTCGACAAGGCCCAGTCCATTGTCGTGGGGAGTCCCGAGACCGTGCACCGGAAGATCCTGAGCCTCATCGAGAAGTCGCAGGTGGGCAACCTGCTGATCCAGTTCCACCTCGGCAACATGCCCGGAGAGCTGGCGCTGAAGAGCCAGCGCCTGTTCGCCACCGAGGTGGCGCCGGCCTTGCGGGACGACTCCGCGCGGGTGTTCGCCAAGGCCTACCCCGGGATGGAAGAGACTCTTGCGGCCGGAGCGGTCGCATGAGCGGGCGAACCCTCGATATCAACGGCCGGAAGGTGTCGGTGCTGGAGGACGGTTCCGGCGATCCCACCCTCTACCTGCACGGTTTCGCCGACGTCCACGGCGTCACGGAAGGCTGGTTGTCGTTCCACGAGAAGCTCATTGAATGCTGCCGGCTGTTCGCCCCGGCTCACCCGGGGTGCGCCGCATCCGACGAGATCGAGTACCTGGAGTCGGCCGAGGACCTGGTGTTCCACTACCTCGAGGTCATCGACGCCCTCGGCCTGGAGCGCTTCGACCTGGTCGGAGCCTGTGTCGGAGGATGGGCGGCCGCCGAGCTTGCGGCGCGGCACCCCGAGAAGGTCCGCCGGTTGGTGCTCATCGACGCGTCGGGCCTGTTCGTGCCCGGTGCTCCCATCGGCGACATCTTCATGATGTCCCACCCGGTGCGCGGCACCGACTACTCCGAGTTGCGCGCCATGCTGTTCGAGAGTGACGAGACACCGGCGGGACACGCGCTGTTCCCCAACGGCCGGGCCGAGAACATCGAGGACGAACTGCGGCGCTACCAGATGCTGCGCTTCACCAACCGGTTCGGCTTCAACCCGCCCTACTTCTACAATCGGTCGCTACGGAGCCGGCTCCACCGCATTTCCGCGCCGACGCTGGTGGTGTGGGGCGAGTCCGACCACATGGTGCCGCTGGCCCACGGCGAGGCCTACGCGGCCGGCATTCCCAACTCCAACGGCGTGAAGCTGGTGAAGGGCGCCGGCCACAGCCCCCAGGCGGAACAGCCGGAGGCCACGGCGGGCCTGGTGACAGGTTTTCTCAGCGGGTAGGGACCCTTCGGACGGGCTGTTTCGATGAGCTCGAAGGGATACCTCGGGTCGAACCCCGCCAAAGGCTCGGACGAGGAGAACTCAATGAGATCATCGCGATGCTTGAGGCCAGCCGTGGTGTTCCTGGCGGCGGCGTTGTCGCTGACGCCCGTGGCCCACGGACAGTCAGGCGAGCCTTCGGAAAATCCCGACCGGATGCGCGCTTACGCCCTTTGGCAGCGGGGCTACCTGTTGCATCTCAGCGGCGACTACCAGGCCGCGGTCGACAGTTTCCGCGAGTCCACCGAGATCCTGCCCACGGCCGAGGGGCACACCTTCCTGGGCTGGTCGCTCAGCATGCTCGGGCATCTCGAAGAAGCCCTTGCCGAATGCAAGAAAGCCATCGAGCTCGATCCGGACTATGGAAATCCCTACAACGACATCGGGGCGTACCTGATCGATCTCGGCCGCGCGGACGAGGCGATCCCGTGGCTCGAGAAGGCGATCTCGGCCAAGCGATACTGTTGCTACCAGTTCGCGCATTTCAATCTCGGTCGTGTGTACCTGATGCAGGAGGAGTTCCACGCGGCGAGGCGCTCTTTCGAACAGGCCCTGCGGCACGATCCCGACTATTTGCCCGCACGGAAGGCCCTTGAGTATATCGACGCGGAAATAGGGAAGCCGCTGTAGCCGGTGGTCTCGCCCGTGTCTCGCCTCACCGTTCACCCGGATCGTAACCCAGCACCGGTCCGAGCCACCGTTCTACCTCCGCTACGGTCATTCCCTTGCGCGCGGCGTACAGGCCCACCTGGTCCCTGCCCACGGCGCTGACCGCGAAGTAGCGCGCGGCCGGGTTGGCGAGGTAGAGACCGCAGACCGACGCCGCCGGCCACATGGCGAAGTTCTCCGTCAGCTCGATGCCGGTGGCCCGGCGCGCGCCGAGCAGCTCGAACAGGATGGGCTTTTCGGTGTGGTCCGGGGTGGCGGGGTAGCCCGGCGCCGGACGGATGCCGCGGTAGCGCTCCTGGATCAGGTCCTGGTTGCTCAACTGCTCGTCCCTGCCGTAGCCCCACTCACGCCGCACCCGGGCGTGCAGGCACTCGGCGAAGGCCTCGGCCAGGCGGTCGGCCAGGGCCTTGGTCATGATGGCGTTGTACTCGTCGTGCGCCGCTTCGAATCGTTCTGCCAACTCGTCCGACCGGTGTCCGGCGGTGACCGCAAAGGCGCCGATGTAGTCGTCACGGCCGGAGTCCCGCGGCGCCACGAAGTCCGCCAAGGCGTACTGGGGCGTGCCCTTGCGCGCCTCCTTCTGCTGGCGCAGGGTGTGGAGCCGGGTCAACTCCACGGACCGGGTCGCGTCCGTAAACAGCACGACGTCGTCGCCGTCGGCGTTGGCGGGATAGAAGCCGTAGACTCCGTGGGCCGTCAGGAGACCCTCCTCGACGATTCGGTCCAGCAACTCGCGGGCGTTGGCGAACAGCTCTCGCGCGGCCGGTCCGCGCACGGGGTCGTCCAGCAGCTCGGGGTAGCGGCCGCGGATCTCCCACGTGTGGAAGAACGGCGACCAGTCGATGTAGGGCACCAGTTCCGCCAACGGGAACTCCCGCAGCACCCGGCTGCCGGTGAACTCGGGGACATCCGGCTCGCAGGCTTCCCAATCGATCCGGCAGCGCCGCTCCCGGGCATCGGCGTAGCTCAGAAGCCGCGTGCCCGCCCGGCTCTCGTACTCTTCCCGCATGCGTTCCTGGTCGGCGCGGTTGGCGGTGTCCAGGGCGGCGCGGGCGTCGGGGTCCATGAGGTCCTGCACCACGGGCACGGCGCGGGACGCGTCCAGCACGTGGACGGTCTCGCGGCCGTAGGCGGGGGCGATCTTCACCGCGGTGTGGCGCTTGCTCGTGGTGGCGCCGCCGATGAGCAGCGGCAGCTTGAGGCCGCGCCGCTCCATCTCGCCGGCCACGTGCACCATCTCGTCCAGGGACGGGGTGATGAGGCCGCTCAAGCCGATGGCGTCGGCGTCCTCCGCCACCGCGGTGTCGATGATCCGGTCCGCCGGCACCATGACGCCGAGGTCGATGACGTCGTAGTTGTTGCAGCGCAGCACCACGCCGACGATGTTCTTGCCGATGTCGTGGACGTCGCCCTTGACGGTGGCGAACACGAGCTTGGCGCGCTTCATGCCGCCCCCCTGCGCGGCGCTCTCCGCCTCCATGAGGGGGGTCAGGCGCGCCACCGCGCGCTTCATGACGCGGGCGCTCTTCACCACCTGGGGCAGGAACATCTTGCCCGATCCGAACAGGTCGCCGACCACGTTCATACCGTCCATGAGCGGCCCCTCGATGATGTGGAGCGGACGCTCGTATTGTCCCAGGGCCTCGTCCACGTCCTCGTCGATGTAGTCCGCGATGCCCCTCACCAGGGCGTGGGAAAGCCGGCTCTCCACCGGTTCTTCGCGCCACGCCTGCTCCTCCACCGCCGCCGGGCCCGTGTCCTTGACCTGTTCGGCGAAGGCCACGAGCCGCTCCGTGGCGTCCGGCCGCCGGTTGAAGAGCACGTCTTCCACCAGTTCCCGCAGATCCGCCGGGATCTCCTCGTACACCGCGAGCTGACCGGCATTGACGATGCCCATGTCCATGCCCGCCTGGATGGCGTGGTAGAGGAACGCCGCGTGCATGGCCTCGCGCACCCGGTCGTTGCCGCGAAAGGAGAACGAGATGTTGCTCACCCCGCCGGAGATGTGACAGCGCGGAAACAGCGCCTTGAGCCGCCGCGCCGCCTCGATGAAGTTCATGGCGTACTCGGCGTGCTCCTCGATGCCCGTGGCCACGGTGAGGATGTTGGTGTCGAAGATGATGTCGGCCTCGTCGAAGCCCACCTCCTCGGTGAGGATGCGGTGCGCGCGCCGGCACACCCGCACCCGCTCTTCCACCGTGGTCGCCTGCTTCTCCTCGTCGAAGGCCATGACGATGACCGCGGCGCCGTAGCGTTTCACCAGGCGCGCCTGCCGCCGGAAGGCGTCCTCCCCTTCCTTGAGCGAGATGGAGTTCACCACCCCCTTGCCCTGGACGCACTTGAGCCCGGCCTCGATGACCGAGAAGTTCGAGCTGTCGAGCATCACCGGCACGCGCACGATCTCCGGCTCCGCGGCCACGTGGTTCAGGAACGCGGTCATGGCCTCGGGCGAGTCGAGCATGCCCTCGTCCATGTTGACGTCGATGATGTTGGCGCCGCCCTCCACCTGCTCCCGCGCGATGGCCGCCGCCTCTTCGTACTGCTCTTCCCGGATCAGCCGGGCGAACTTCCGCGAGCCGGCGACGTTGGTGCGCTCGCCCACCATGATGAAGTTGGTGTCCGGCCGGATCACCAGCCGTTCCAGTCCGCTGAGGTGTGTGAAGCGGTCGGGCCCGGGGGCCGTCCTCGAGCCCAGTCCCTCGACCCCTTCCCGGAGCGCGGCGATGTGCTCCGGCGTGGTGCCGCAACACCCGCCCACGAGGTTGAGCCAGCCCTCCCGCGCCCACTCCGTCAGCGCCCCGGCCATCTCGTCCGGCCCCATGTCGTAGCCGCCGAACTCGTTGGGCAGGCCCGCGTTGGGATAGGCGAACACCGGCAGGTGCGAGAGCCGCGACAGCTCCTCCACGAAAGGGGTCATCTGGTGCGGCCCGAAGGCGCAGTTGATGCCCACCGCGGCGAGTTCCGCGTGACTGATGGAGGTCAGGAACGCCTCCAGGGTCTGGCCGGAGAGGGTGCGCCCGCTCTGGTCGGTGATGGTCACCGACGCCAGCACCGGCAGCTTCAGGCCCCGCTCTTCCTGGAGCCGCGCGATGGCGAACAGGCAGGCCTTCAGGTTCAGCGTGTCGAAGGTAGTCTCCGGCAAGAGCAGGTCCGCTCCCCCATCCACGAGGCCCCGAGCCTGATCGTAGTAGGCCGCCGCCAGTGCGTCGAAGGTGACGGCGCGGAAGCCCGGGTCGTTTACGTCCGGCGACATGGAAGCGGTCCGGTTGGTGGGCCCCAGGGAGCCGGCAACCAGCCGGGAGCCGTCGTCGCGTGCGTTGAACCGGTCCACGGCCGTGCGCGCCGCCGCGGCGCCGGCCGCGTTGATCTCGTAGGCCAAGTCTTCGATGCCGTAGTCGAGCAGGGAGACGGCGTTGGCGTTGAAGGTATTGGTCTCGACGATGTCGGCGCCGGCCTCCAGGTATTCCTCGTGGATCTTCTCGATGGCGTGGGGCTGGGTCACGCACAGGATATCGTTGCAGCCCTTGAGCGGTTTCGGATGCTCGCCGAAGCGCGCCCCGCGGAACTCCGCCTCGCCGAGGCCGAGTGCCTGGATACGCGTGCCCATGGCTCCGTCGAAAAGCAGAATCCGGTCTGCCAGTAGATTTCGCAGCGGCTGTGCCGACATGCCCTCGCTGACTCCTTTCTCCGGTGTGCTGCGTCACGAACAGGCTTTTGAATCTGCCTTCGCATACTCATCGGCCTGTTCGTGACGCGGTACACTAGCGCGACCGCCCCGCCTCCGGCGTGACGTAGGCCGCGGTGATGCCGCCGTCGACGACGAACTCCGTGCCCGTGACGAAAGACGATTCGTCGCTCGCCAGATACAGCGCGGCACGGGCGATCTCCCGGGCCTCGCCGAACCGCCCCATGGGAATGTGCACCAGGCGCCGCTGTTGCTTGCGCGCGCTGTCGAGAACCTTCATGAGCAACTCCGTGCGCAGCGGACCCGGGCACAACGCGTTCACGCGGATGTTCTCGCGCGCGTGGATCACCGCCAGCTCCCGGGTCATGGCCACCACGCCTCCCTTGCTGGCGGTGTAGGCGAGCTGTGGCGTGGCCGCGCCCATCAAGGCCACGAACGAGGCTGTGTTGATAACCGACCCGCCGCCCGCCCGGCGCAACGCCGGAATCCCGTGCTTGCAGCCCAGGAACACCCCCTTGAGATTCACCGCCAGGGTCCGGTCCCACACCTCCTCCGACGTCGCCACCGCGTCCGCGTCCTCGGCCAGCATGATGCCGGCGTTGTTGAAGAGGACGTGGAGCGCGCCGAATTCGGTTTCCGCCGCGGCCACCATGGTGGCGCAGTCACCGTCCCGGGAAACGTCCGCGCGGCAGTACGCCGCCTCACCGCCGGCCCGCCTGATGCGCCCGGCCAGACGCTTGCCGCCACGGTCGTCGACGTCCGCGATGACCACACGCGCACCCTCCCGTGCGAACAACTGCGCGGTTTCCCGGCCGATGCCGCTGGCGCCACCGGTAATGAGGGCGACCTTGTCTTTCAAACGCATAGTACAACTCAGACCCCGAACACGTCATTTCCCGCGAAAGCTTGCCCTCGACCCCGATCGGGGGGCGGGAATCCAGGCGGGGTGAGGAGGAGGCGGCCTCGGCTCAGCGTGTTCCCGCGGCCTCCACCAGGGCGTCGAACAGGCGTTGCTGGATGGGGTCCTCCGCCGCCGTCAACTCGGGATGCCACTGCACCGCCACGAGCCAGGGGTGCGAGGGCATCTCCAGCCCCTCGATGGTACCGTCCGGGGCGTGCGCCACCACCTCGAATCCCGGCGCGACATGGCGAATGGCTTGGTGGTGCCACGACATGCACGAAAAGTCCGTGGCGCCCAGAAGCCCGGCCAGCCGGGACGCCGGTTCCACCCGTATCGCGTGGGGCGTGGGCTCCCGCGGCGGCACCCGGTGGTTCACCGTCTCTCCCACCTCGTCGGGCAGGTGCTCGATCAGGGTCCCGCCCTTGGCGACGTTCAGGATCTGGCTCCCGCGGCAAATGGCCAGGGTGGGGACCTCCAGATCGAACACGCGCCGGGCGAGGTCGATCTCGGAGCGATCCCGTTCCGGCTCCACCATGTAGATGGTCTCGTGGTGGCTACCGCCGTAGAGGTCCGGGTCGAGATCGCCGCCGCCGCTGAACACCACCGCCTTGAGGAGCGGCAGGACCGCGTCCAGGCGCTCTTCCCCGGGCGGCAGCAGCAATGGGATGCCGCCCGCGCGGCGCACCGCGTCCACGTATTCCGCCGGCAGGATGAACCGGTTGTGCGGGCCGCGCCCGTAGGTGGTGATGCCGATGAACGGCGTGTCGGTGGCCGGCATTTCAGATCCGCTCGAAATAGCGCTTCCTTTCCCAGTCGGTGACGGCGTCGCGGTACTTCCGTTCCTCGGTGCGAAAGAAATGGACGTAGTGCTCCACCACGTCCGCGCCGAAGCTCTCGCGCGCGAACTCGCTCTCCGCGAACAGGTCCGTGGCCTCGCCCAGGGACCCCGGCACCTGGGGCACGTCGCCGGCGGCGTACAGGTTGCCGTCGAAAGCCGCCGGCGGCTCGGTCCGGTGCCGGATGCCGTCCGTGCCCGCGGCCAGCGCCGCCGCATAGGCGAGATAGGGGTTGCAGTCGGCGCCGGGCACGCGGCACTCGATCCGGGCACCCTTCCCTTGACCCAACACCCGGAAACCGGCGGTGCGGTTGTCGTGGCTCCAGCCGATGCCGGTGGGCGCCCAGGACTCCGCCCGGTAGCGTTTGTAGGAATTGACCGTCGGCGCGTAGAACACCATGGTCTCGGCCAGGTGCGCCAGCCAGCCGCCCAGAAACCAGCGGAACACGTCGGAAAAACCGCCCGGTCCGGCCCCGGCGAACGCATTCCGACCGTCGCGCCACAGACTCAGATGCACGTGGCAGCTCGAACCCGCCAACTCCGTGGCGAACTTGGCCATGAAGGTGACGCTGAGCCCCATTTGCTCCGCCACCTCCTTGAGGCATTCCTTGTAGACACAGTGGCGGTCCGCCATGGTGAGCACGTCCGCGTAGCGCACGTTGAGCTCGTGCTGGCCCGGCCCCCACTCGCCCTTCGAGCTTTCCACCGGCACGCCCGAGTCCCGCAGGTGGCGCCGCGCAGCGCCGTGGAAGCCTTCCTCCCGAAAGCCCTGGAGCACGTGGTAGTCCTCGATGTAGCCGCCGGCCGGAGCCAGGTCCTGGTAGTGCTTCTCACCGGCGCGCCGGTACGAGTCGTCGAACAGGTAGTACTCCAGCTCCGACCCCGCCATGACCTCGTACCCCAGGGAGCGGGCGCGCTGCAGTTGGCCGCGCAGCACCGACCGGGGCGCTTCCGCCACAAGCTCGTGGGAGACGTTGTCCTTGACGTCGCACAGCACCAGCGCGGTCCGGTCCTGCCAACTCAGGCGCCGCAGGGTCGTCAGATCCGGCACCAGGTGAATGTCGCCGTAACCGCGCTTCCAGTTGGCCAGCCGGTACCCCTGCACCGGCTCCATCTCCATGTCCACGGTCAGCAGGTAGTCGCACGCGTGGGTGCCTCCGGAGGCCGCCGTGTCGAGAAAGAACTCCGCGTCCAGACGCTTGCCCATGAACCGGCCGTAGAGGTCCGTGAAGGCCACCACGACCGTGTCCAGCCGCCCCGCCTCCACGGCTTCCTGGAGCTGGTCTACCGTGAGCATGCCGGTCACCTGAGCCGCGCCGTCTTCGATTTCTTGCTCTTCTTTCGCCATGATCCGGCACCGTCCCCTCACGGGCAAACTAGTTTCCTATCTTAGGACGCCGCAAATATCCACTTGGGGGGCGCCGGCGCGCATGGGGACGGTCCTGGATGCGGTGACAGTCACCTAAATTCCATAACTTTAGGGTATCGGTGATTCACGAACGGGTTCCGTTACGGTTTCTTTCAGGTTGCAATGCCCTACCCGATGTGGCATGGACAACGACTGTTGGCTCTCGGAGGTCTTACGACCGTAACCCTAACGTCCAAAGGAGGCTACCATGAAGCGTTTACTGGTATTCACGCTCGGCTTGGCGCTGTGCGGCACCGTCGCCGCGACGGTCAAGGACGCATCCGCACAGAACTTCCTGGTCATCGGCGGCGGCTCCACGACCGGCGTCTATTACCAGGTGGCTTTGAACATCTGCAAGATCGTCAACGACAAGCTGGGGAGCAAGGGATACAACTGCATCGGCCGGCCGGCGCTCGGCTCGGTCTTCAACATCCGATCCATCCAGCGGGGGCTGCTGAACTACGGCGTGGCCCAGTCGGACTGGGTTTGGGCCGCCGCCAACGGCAAGAAGAACTGGAAGGGCAAAGCCGACAAGGGACTGCGCACGGTCTTCACCGTCCATCCCGAGGCGGTCATGCTAGTCACCCGCAAGGACACGGGCATCAAGACCATCGCGGACCTCAAGGGCAAACGCGTCAACATCGGCAACCCCGGATCGGGACAGCGGGGCAACGCTGAGGATGTGCTGCGCCTCTCGGGCATCGACAAGGACAAGGACATCAAGGCCGAAGGCCTGCAGCAGAACGAGGCCAACCGCGCGCTGGTGGACAAGAAGATCGACGCGTTCTTCTATACCATCGGGGTGCCGTGGGGCGGCGGCCTCGAGATCGCCAACAGCACCGCCATCGACATCGTTCCGGTGGACACCGCGCCGATCAAGAAGCTGGTGGCGGACAACCCCTTCTACGTCATGACCAAGATCCCCGGCGGGACCTACAAGGGCGTGGACAACGACGTTCCGACCTACGCCGTGAAGGCGACCTTCGTCACCGGCGAGAAGGAGTCGGCCGACTCCGTGTACACGGTAGTCAAGACTATCTTCGAGAACCTCGACACGCTCCGCAACTCGTACGCCAACTTCAAGCACCTGCAGCCGAAGGACATGTTGGGCGGCCTCTCGGCTCCGTTGCATGCGGGAGCGATGAAGTACTACAAGGAGAAGGGCTGGCAGTAAGCAACCGGCTTCCTTCCCCGAAATGACGCACGGCTCGGGGCGCGGGCGGAGGCGCCCGGCCCCGGGCCGGTTCACTTGACGGAAACACCAACGGCTCAGGCTATCCGGGCGACCCCGTGAATTCATCCGATCGCGACGACACTGCCGGCGAGACCGTCGACCTCGAAGCGTTGGCCGAGTTGGGCGAGGGCGAAGGAAAGACCCGTTCTCCCGGCGGGCCGGTCGGGGGGTTCCTCTGGGTGCTTGCGCTCTGCTGGTCCCTGTTCCAGCTTTACATCGCCTACGATCCCATCAACTCCATCATCGCCCGCAGCATCCACCTGACCTTCGCCGTGCTGCTGGTCTATCTGGCCTTTCCGGCCATACGGCGGACCGCGACACTGGAGCGCTTCAACGCCCTGATGCAGCAGTTGTTTCCGGGCCGGCACAAGCGCGATCCCGTAAAGATTCCCTGGTACGACTTCATCATCGCGGCCCTGGCGGGCTGTGGCACCGCCTACCTCGCGTGGGACTACGTAGGGATCATCGAACGTTCCGGCCTCCCGTTGACGCGGGACGTATGGATCGGCGCGGCGTTCGTGCTCCTGCTGCTCGAGTCGGCGCGCCGCTCCCTGGGACTGGCGCTGCCGGCGCTGGGCACGGTCTTCCTGCTCTACTGCTTCATCGGACCGTACCTGCCGAGGTTTCTCGCCCACCCCGGCATCCCCTTCGAGTTCATCGTCGACCACATGTACCTGTCGGACAGCGGCATCTGGGGCGTACCGCTGGGCGTATCCACGGACTTCGTTTTCCTGTTCGTGCTGTTCGGGGCGCTATTGGACCGGGCGGGAGCGGCGGAGTACTTCGTGCAGGTGGCGTACGCCATGGTGGGACGTTTCCGCGGCGGACCGGCCAAGGCCGCCGTGCTGGCATCGGGCCTGACCGGCATGGTGTCCGGTTCATCCATCGCCAACGTGGCCACCACGGGAACCTTCACCATTCCGTTGATGAAACGTGTAGGGCTTCCGGCCTACAAGGCCGGGGCGGTGGAGGTCGGCGCGAGCACCAACGGCCAGCTCCTGCCACCGGTCATGGGCGCCGCCGCCTTCATCATGGCGGAGTTTCTGGGGCTCCCGTACATCGACATCGTCACGGCCGCGGCCATACCGGCGGTGCTCTCATACATCGCCCTGCTCTACGTGGTGCACCTCGAAGCGCTCAAGCTGAACCTGACCGCGATACCCGTGGAAGAGCTGCCGCCATTCTGGACCACGTTCCTCAAGGGCGTCCACTTCCTCGTTCCGATCCTGGCGCTGATCTACACGCTGGTCATACTGCGGTTCTCCGCGATTTCCGCCGCGTTCAACGCGATTCTGTTGACGCTGGCCATCATGGTCATCCAACGGCTGGTCCAGAGCTGCGCGGCGGTCCTTCGACCCTCTCCGGACAACCCGGCACCCGGATCACTCGGGCAGGCGATATTGCAGGGACTGGCCCAGAGCGTCCGCGAGATCCTGCAGGGCTGCGTGTCCGGCGCCCGCAACATGGCGCCCATCGCGGTAGCCACCGCGGCCGCCGGCATCATCGTCGGCACCGTGACGCTGACGGGACTCAGCAGCCGGTTCATAGAGGCCATCGAGATCATCTCCCTGGGCAACGTGGTGCTGATGCTGCTGCTGACCGCCCTCACAAGCCTGATCCTGGGCATGGGCCTCCCCACCACCGCCAACTACATCGTCATGGCCACCCTGACGGCACCGGTGATAGTCACCCTCGGCGGGCAGGCGGGCCTGGTGATACCGGTGCTGGCGGCCCACCTGTTCGTCTTCTACTTCGGCATCCTGGCCGACGACACGCCGCCGGTGGGCCTGGCGGCCTTTGCGGCGTCCGCCATCGCAGGATCCGATCCGATAAGGACAGGTATCCAGGGGTTCACCTACGACCTGCGCACGGCGATCCTGCCGTTCGTGTTCATCTTCAACCTGGAGCTGTTGCTGATCTCCGGCGTCACCGCGGACGGCACCATCATCTGGCTCGACGACCTGTTCAGCGTCTTGTGGGTGATCGTAAACGGCCTCGTGGCCATGATGGCCTTTGCGGCCGCCATGCAGGGCTTCTTCGCGGACCGTTGCGGCTGGCCCGAACGCGCGCTGCTGATCGTGATCTGCGTCGCCGCCTTCCGGCCGGACCTGGTGTCGGGCGACACCGACACGCTGCGCATGACCGTCCAGTTCGGCGCCTGGGTGGTGTTCGCCGGGCTGTATCTGCTGCAAAGGAGAAGGCGGGGGTCACGGGTGGCGGCAGCCTAGCGGACGGAGTTGCCGAGTCAGAGCTTGTTAACTAGAGTAAACGGGCACTCACACCGAGGAGGAATCCCACATATGGCGGACACAATACCTTATCTCGTCGACGAGAATGATCCCGAGCTCGAATCGGGAATGGTCGAATACGGAAGCTGCACGGGCTACCTGTCGCGGCCCAAGGGCGGCGCCAACCTGGGCTCGGTCATCGTGATTCACGAGAACGTCGGCCTGGTGGACCACGTCAAGGACGTGGCGCGGCACTTCGCCAAGGAGGGCTTCGCGGCGCTGGCTCCGGACCTGCTCCAGCGCACCGGCGGCACCGGGCAGTACACCACCTCGCAGGACGCCATCGCCGCCATCCGGAGCCTGGAACCGGCCGGCTGCGTGGAGGACCTGACCAGCACCCTCGAGTACCTCAAGAGCCAGGGCTTCGCCAACGGCAATGTCGGCGTCGTCGGCTACTGCTGGGGCGGCGGCCAGTCCCTCAACTTCGCCACCAAGTGCAACCAGCTCAGCGGCGCCGTGGTGTACTACGGACGCAACCCCGATCCGCTGGACCAGGTGGCCAACATCACCTGTCCCCTGATGGGCAACTACGCCGAGGACGATCCCAACATCATGCCCGGCATCGAGCCTCTCCAGGCGGAACTGGCCAAGCACGGCAAGAGCATCGACCTCAAGATCTTTGGCGACGGCGCCAAGCACGCCTTCAACAACAACACCAACGCCGACCGCTGGCACCCCGACGCCGCCGCCGGCGCGTGGCAGCGGACGACGGATTTCTTCAAGGCCAACCTGTCGGGCTGACGGACGGCCGGCCTCCGGCAACTACAGTCGTAAACGGGTCCGGTCCGAGCGAATTTTCGCGCGGAATCGGACTCGTTTGCCTCGTGGACGGATCCGCCGGCACCCCTGGGGTCCCATAATCCGCCCTTTTGTCACCCGATGTCGTATGCATGTCGGCTATTGGCGCCTCCATGTCATTTGGAACCATTGTTCGGTTTCGACTGCTCCGCGTAAAATCGCGAGTCACCCAGTACTCCGAACGAAACGGGAAGGAGGCCGCACATGCGCGTTGTATTGGATACGTATCTATTGAAGCTGGCCCGGGCCCGCAGTCGCTTTCACCAGCATGACGTGGCCGGCGCGCTCCGTATCAGCCTTCGCCAGTATCAGCGGATCGAGGCCGGTGAGCCGACTACGAACGAAAATGCGCACGACATCGCGGAGACGCTGGGAACCACGGTAACCGAACTGGGCATTCGACCGGCACCGCCCAAGAGCGGCCAACGATCGCGCACGGAACCCGACGTGGGCGAAGCCATGTCTACGTACCGGGAGCCGGCGGCGGCCACCGAGCCGAGAGAGGACGTATCTGACTACAGCGAGGTGGGTGCCAGCATACTCCGCCATGTGGCCGCCGCCTACGCGCGTGCGGGAGACACCGAGGAAGCGATGCGGCTGAGCACACGACTCCCCGACCCCGAATGGCGCGCAGAGGTGCTTGGCAGCATATCCGCGGCCAGGGTGTCCGCCGGCGACATCTCCGGAGGGACCATCATCGCGAGCACCATCACGGACGACGCTGAACGAAACGAAGCCTTCGTCAAGTGTGCCGTCGCGGCGGCCAAGGCCGGCGAGGCCGGTGCCGCTACCCGGATCGCACGCAAGATCACAGCGGCGGCAATTCGCGACCAAGCCATGTACGAAGTTGCCTCCACCCACGCCGCCGGTGGGGGAATCCCCACCGCTATCCGGATCGCCGAAGCCATCGAAGATGACGCTACCCGCGCCGGCGCCTTTACCGCCATCGCCCGGGCACAATTTCCGACGGATGATGCCGGGGCCAAGGCATCCATCACGAAGGCACAGGACATTGCGCGTCAAGTCGAGGACAAAGCGCGTCGCGTGGCGATATTGCGGGGACTCGGAGCGGCCTTGGCGGCAGCCCAAAAAATCGATGAAGCGGTGGAAGTTGCCGGCAACATCGCCAACCCCGACGAACGCGAGATGGTCATGGCCGACGTCGCTGCTGCTCACGCCCGAGCCGGTGACACGGCTGCCGCATTCGGTGTTGTGGAAGCGTTTACCAGCAAGTTGGCCCGGACGATGGCCCTTGGCGGGATCGCCCACGCGTACGCTGTGGCCCGCGACGCACAGAAGGCCATCGAAATCACCGTACAACGGATCGACGATGCCTTGATGCGCGACCATACGCTCGGCGAAGTCGCGTCCGTGCAAAGCCAGCAGGGCGACGTTGGCAGCGCCCTGCATACCGCGATGCAAATTGACGGGCAGTTCATGCGGGAACGCGCCTACTATGAGATCGTGCGGGTACTGGTCGACAATGGGGACCTGCCTGGCGCCGGACGAATCGCGGAACTCCTCCGGCTGCCCCTTTGGCGCAGCCACGCTTTCAGCGGGATCGGGGTTGCCCAGTCCATTGCCGGAGACCAAGCCGGCGCTCGCGATTCCCTGGGTCAAGCCCTGCTCGGCGCGGACGAACTGGGTGCCGGGGCGCCCGTGTTCGAGCCCGATTTGGAAACCGGGCTCAAAAGGATCCCGACGATCGAACAAGGTCAGTTGGACGAGCTAAACCGCCGGGAACATAGTCTGGAGACAGCGGACGGGGGCACCTATAGCCGCACCGGCGCACGCGCTCTCCGAGAGGTGGCGGCGACCTACGCACGCACGGGGGATGTCGACGAGGCAAAGCGACTGAGTCAAAGGATCCTCGACGCCGAATGGTATGCGAGCGTTCTTCGTGACATCTCCGAAGCACAAGCCCACGGAGGACACATCACGGATGCCCTTGCGACCGCCTCGAACATTGCCGAGGAGTCTGAGCGGAACGAGGCTTTCGCCGCCGCAGCCGCGGCCGCGGCCAAAGCCGGCGACGTGGCCCTTGCCAACCGTGTGGCTGGAAGAATCACGAGCTCGTTCGCCAAGGCTGAGGCCATGATCCTGATCGTCTCGGCGCGCGCGACGGACGGACAAATCGCAGCCGCTATCCACATCGCGGAGGGGATCGAGGATCCCTTTGGCCGTGCCAATGCCTTCGCAGCCGTCGCCGCCGCGCAGTTCCCGACCGACGAGAAGTCCGCCAGGGAATCTGTCGCCGCCGCGCTACAAAGCGCGGGTCGAGTGACAAACTCCAGGTACCGGGCGAAGGCATTCAGCGCCATAGGGATGGCGTTGGCGGAGTACGGCGACTTGGATGGCGCGATGGAGGTGATCAGCAACCTTACCAATCCCGTCCATCGCGAGAGGGCCTTGAGCAAACTTGCCGCGGCCCGGGCCCGCGGTGGCGACACCAACGGCGCGCTTCAGTCCCTCAAGAATTTCGCGGACGACTCTGTCCGGGAAGAGGCTCTGCGTGCGATCGCGCTGGCCCGGGCGGACGCCGGGGACGCCGATGAAGCGATCGACTTGGCCAGACGGCTGGACGGGGAGTTGGACCGCGACCATCTTGTCAGCGACATTGCGGCCGTTCAGGCCTGCCAAGGCGACATCGCGGGGGCGTTGCTTTCCGCCGCGACCATCAACGAGGAGTTCATGCGTGAGGGGGCCTGCTGCCAGATAGCAGCAGCCCAGGCGGAAAGGGGGGACCTGCCAGGCGCCCTCGAGATCGCGGCAACCATCACGATTCTCTTGTGGCGCATTGAGGCGTACACCGCCATCGCGGTTTTCCAAGCCGATGCCGGGGATCGGGAAGGAGCACGGGAATCGCTGGCAAGGGCCATCCGTTATGCGGACGAACTGGGCGCCTACAGGCCGACGATTGAAGACCTCGAGCGCATTCGCGACAGAAACTGAAAGAGCCGGCACCACACAAGACGAAAGCGGGGACTTACCGGGTATTCAGATGCCGGCAGAAACGCACCGATGATCGGCCCGGTATACGATCGAACGGAGGTGCCCTGTGATCAGATCGAAGCTGTTCGCCCTTGTTGTCGCATCCGGCGCGTTGCTTGCGACCGGATTGCCCCTCCCTGCCGGATCCGATAGGCAGGCACCCGTACACGGGGAGTCACCCGCGGTTTCCGGTAGGGTACCGTTCGTTTCGCACCTCGTGGAAGAGCCGATATCGGCGCACTTGGCAATATCTGCGAAGACGGCGTTTCCAATGCCAGTCCTGGGCAGCCATCTGACGGGGCCTGACGGGAAGGTCTACGACTTTGTCGAAAGCAACCTCCTCCGTAAGATTGCCGTCACCCACGCCCGGGCAGGAGATGAGCCCGCGGCGATGCTGTTGCGCCGGAGAATACTTGACCCCAAATGGCGGGCCAGAGTGCTGGCGGGCATTTCAAGCGCTCGCGCAGTTGGCGGAGACGTCGATGGCGCTCTCGCCCTGGTCGCGGAAATCCAAGATAAGCACGAGCGGGAACGCGCCTTTGCCAACGTCGCGGTTGCGGCGGGCAAGGCGGGAAAACCCGTCGAAGCCACCTCGATCGCGGGACGGATCACGACATCGTCGATTCGGGCCGACACGCTCAAGCGGATTGCCGCGACTTGCGCTCGCACCGGAAAAATGGCGGAGGCCGTCGCTATCGCGGCAACCCTGGCCGATGCCCGGCGTCGTGCCGAGACCTTCGCCGACCTCGCCGACGTGGCGTTCAAGAAAGGCGACCGAACACAAGCCACGTCGCTGATCGCCATTGCCTTGGAGAGCGCGCGTCGCCTCCCCGGCCGGGAAACGGGCGAGTGGGCGCTCCATGCCGTCAGCAAAACCCTCGCCGACGCGGGTGACATCGTGGGCGCGGAGCGGATTATCCGCGAAATCACCGAGCCGGTGAACCGCGAGGGGGCGTTGGCTGACGTAGCCGCCGCTCAAGCCCGGGCTGGCGACATCGCGGATGCCCTTCGCACCGTCCAGTCCCTCACCTACCCCATCGTACGCGAGCAGGCGTTCCGCCTAATCGCGCGAATCCGGGCGGAAGCGGGCGATGTCGAAGGGGCGCTCCGCATGGCTGAAGGCAGTGACGACGCCGACTTCATACTACTAGGCATCGCATCGGCCCAGGTCGGCGCGGGCGATTTCGCCGGAGCTCTGCGTACCCGTGAACGAATCAAGCACACGCTCCTGGTCGATATCGTCTTGTTCAAGATTGTCGTGGAACGGCTCGAGCGCGGAGACCTGCCGGGGGCTGTCGCAACGGCGGAGGACATCGGTTCCCACATTCAGCAGATCGATGCGCTCGCCACGATTGCTGTCGCCCAGCGGCAGGCCGGGGACGAAGCGGGAGCGCGCAAGTCCTTGGCCACGCTCATGGGCATCGCCGACGAACTCGGTCATGATCTGTCGCATTTCCGTCAGGCCCCCTAAGCACCACACGGACCCCGACGAAGGAAACGAACAAGACCCATCCAGCAAATCAGCAGTCGTCGGAATCGAAGTACGCCAGGAGTTGGCGGCGGATGTTGTTGCGGCCGGGATCGTCGTAGTGGCGGATGCCGAAATAGTAGCAGCAGCTTTCGTTGTCGAGGTCGTTGTGGAAGACGCGGAGGCGGCCGTCCTGGAAGCGGATGCGGGCGAGGCAGGTGCCGCCGGGGACGCTGGAGGTCATCACCTCCTCCACGACGCCGACGCCCCACTGGAGGTTGCGGTTGTGCTTGACTTGCTCTCCCGCTCTCAGGAATAGCCTCACGTCATTCCGCACGGTCGCGCTCCTTGCCACGCTTGCACGGTAGCAGCATCGTCCGGGCATTACAAACCAGCCTGCGGCGGCCGGAGCCGACCTGTTGCTCACGCCAAGAACGACGCCGGTGTGGGAAGACCGCGGACGTCAAGGCTGTGATGTTCGGGCGTCAACGGCCCGGCACTCCGTGCAACGTGGTCTCGACGAAGTCACCGGCCCCGGCGTCCCAAGCGTAGACCGCTACGCGGCCCACCTTGCCGCCCATGACGGAGATGACAATCTGCGCCGTATCCGGATAGGTGGGCTCTCCGAAGGGCGTCGCGCAGGCCTTGTCCTCGGCCGAGAAGTAGGCGTCGTGGTCGGGATGGGAATGATACAGGGCCTTGAACGCCAAACCGCGGCGCTCCGCCTGCTCCAGGACCGCCTCCAACTCCTTGGGGTCCAGGGTGTAAGCCGTGCGCGCGTCCCTGGGAAACGTCTCGGGGTCGGTGGCGTGCAACCGGTTCTGGATGTTCTCGAGTCGATGCACTTCTTCGCCGCCGTCGCCGCCGAGGATGACCCCGCAGCATTCCTCCGGGTAGGTCTCCAAGGCGTGTTCAGCGATGGTTGCCAAGACTGTTTCGCTCAGCACTAGCACCGGACCCCTCCCCACCACTCCTGGATTCCCGCTTTCGCGGGAATGGCGGAATGGGGATGCGGACTAGTGGCATGCCACTAGTCGATGATCCCCTCGCTCGTGAAGGTGTCGAACTCGGCCTCCGAGAGGCCCAGCAGCTCGCGGTAGAAGTAGGCGTTGTGCTCGCCCAGGAGGGGGTCCGGGCGGTCGGGGCCGCTGTCGCTTTCGGACAGGGTGAAGGGGGCGCGCTGGTAGGACATGGCGCCGATCTCGGCCTGCTCCATCCGGGTCCACTGGCCGCGGTGCACGAGTTGGGGGTCGTCGTAGATCCGTTCCATGCCGTTGACGACGCCCGCGGGAACGCCGGCGGCCTGGAGCTTCTCCACCAGCTCCCGCGCCTCGAACCCTTGTGTCCACTCGCCGATGCGTGTTTCCAGCTCGTCGGCGCGGGCGCGCCGGCGCTCGGCCGTGGAGTACTCGTCGCGTCCGCCCCAGTCGGGCCGGTCCATGACGTGGCAAAGCGCGCGCCACTGTTCGTCGGACGCCACGCTCAGCACGCACCATTGGTCCTCTCCCGCGCATGGGAAGGCACCATGCGGCGAGGCCTCGGGATGGCGGTTGCCGTCGCGCACGGCGATATGCCCGTTGACGGTGTAGTCCAGCAGGAGCGGCGCGAGATACTGGAGCCCGGTCTCGTACTGCGCCAGGTCGATGTGCTGTCCGCGGCCCGTGGCCTCCCGGTACTCCAGCGCGGCCAACACTGCCACCACGCCGTAACCCACGGCGATGTAATCGATGTAGGGACCGTAGAGAATCTGGGGGGAGCCGTCCCGGTATCCGGTGAGGTTGGTGAAGCCCGCCAGGGAGGATAGCTGGGAACCGAAGCCGGGATGGTGCGCGTGCGGACCGGTCTGGCCAAGATTCGAGCTGCTCAGCATGATGAGCCGCGGGTTCACCTCCTTCAGGGTGTCATATCCCAACCCCAACCGGCCGATGGTGCCGGGACTGAAGTTCTCCACCAGAACGTCCGCCCAACTCACGATGCGCTTGGCGAGCGCCAAGGCCTTCGGCCCCTTCTTCAGGTTGAGCGTGACGCCAAGCTTCTCGCTGTTGCACAACGCGAACAGGCCCGAGCGATTGAGTCCGTGGATGTTGTCCTTGTAGGGCGGATAGTGGGTACGGAAGCCGTCCGGACGCGTGCGCGATTCGATGTGGACCACCGTGGCGCCCTGGTCCACCAGATGCTTCCCCACGACCGGCCCGGCCGCGTACGCCGCGGCCTCCACCACCTTGAGACCTTCCAGTGCTTTCATGATGCTTTCGTTCCCATGAAGTTCCAGTGTCCTAGATCACGCCCTCGTTCTCCAGCCGCGCCATTTCCCCGGCGTCCAGCCCCAGTTCGCCGTAGACTTCCCCATTGTGCTCGCCGATGAGCGGCGCCCGGCGGTGGATCCGGCACGAAGATTCCGAGAAACGGGCGAACCCTCCGGGGTAGGTGATGGAGCGGTTCAACTCGGGATGCTCCACCTCCTGCCAGAACTCCCGCGCCGCGAGCTGCGGATCCTCCAGGAGTTCCTGTGCGGTGGACACGGGGTAACCCAGCATGCCGCGGCCGGTCACGGCCTCGAAGAACTCCCGCTTGGTGACCCCGATGAAGAACTCGGCGATGGGCTCCTCCATGACGTCGATCTCTTCCTGGGTCACGCGCTCGATGTTAAACGTGCGCCAGTCCCTTTCCAGCAGGAACGCGGGCGCCGCGCCCTTCTCCGCCATCCACTCCACCAGAGCTTGGTTCGTCTTGCGCCCGGCCTCGCCGCCGTAAATGATGAAGTTCAGGTAACCGTCCTTGCACGGCCAGAATACCCGCATCTTGGCGCCGGTGATGGTGCGGCCCGTCATGAAGGAGCCGGCGCGCTTCTCCACCGAGCGGTTGAGGTCCCAGAAAGTGTGGGCGTGAGAGAAGCCCCAGAGCATGCACGCCTGGGCGGACACGTCCACGTGCTCGCCCCGGCCGGTGCGCCGCCGCTGGGTGTGGGCCACCAGCGCCGCCATGGCGGCGTAGGAGCCGGTCCACTGGTAGGACTGGGGAAAGGTCACCCGGAGGGGCGCCTTGCCCGGATCGCCGGTGAGCGACATGCAGCCGCTCATGGCCATGATCTCGATATCGGTGGCGCGGTAGCGGCTGTAGGGGCCGGTCTGGCCGAAGGGGGTAATGGAAACCTGGACCAGCTTGGGGTTGACGCCGCGCAGCACGTCGTGGGCGAGGCCGATGTCTTCCAGGTAGCCCGGCCGGAACGTCTCCAGGACAAAGTCCGCCTTCTCGACGAGACGCTTGAAAAGCTCCCGCCCCTCGGCCGCCTCGAGATTCAACGTGATCCCGCGCTTGCTGTTGTTGGAGGCGAACCAGTAGAGGCTTTTCTCGGGGTCGCGCTCGCCGTCGAGGTACGGCCCGATGCGCCGGGCCGCGTCGCCGCCCGGACGCTCCAACTTGATCACGTCCGCGCCGAGATCCCCCAGCGTCTTGCCGCACAGGAAGCCGAGCTCGTCGGTCAGGTCCAGGATACGATAGGGAGACAGAGGTCCGTTTTCACGTAGAGTCATCGTTCAACCACGGTGCGATTTGGGTCAGTATTCCATGTAGTTCGACACGCGCCAACCCGCTTGCTCCTTGCGCACGCGGATCATGAGCTTGCGGGTAAACTCGCCGCCTCCGTCGGGGCGGATGGTGAGTTCGTAGACGAATGCGGTGCGTCCGCGGGACTCGCGCCTTTGCAACAGCTTGTAGTAGATGCGGGGTTTGCGCGTGCCCACGTCGATGGCCTGCCCAGACGTGAGCCGAAGCTCCTCATCGAGCTTGCTCCGCGCCAGGCCGGCCGTAAGCTCCCTGGCCTTGAGGAGATCGATCTCCACGTAGTGCCGGTCGATGAACGCTTCGGCGGCACCCTGCGGCGTGATATCGCCTTCGCCCTGGCAACCCGCAAGCGCCAGCAGCAGCGCCGCGCACAGAACGCCGCGTCGATTCATGCCGCGGGGCTCCTCAAGTGGCGGATGATCCACTCCTCGGTCCGGCACAGGGCTTCGGTGCGCCCTTCCGGCCCAGTGAAACGGTGGTCGGCGTCGGGGAGGATGCAAAGCTCCTTCTGCGCGGACAGCGCCGCGTGGAGCGCATGCGCATGCGCCACCGGGACGGTGGCGTCGGCGTCACCGTGGATCACGAGCACAGGACACGTGATCCGCGCCACCGCCGCGGCCACGTCGATGGTCAGCGCCTCTTCCAGGAAACTCACGTTGAGCCGGCGGCCGTAGAACTCGATGAACCCTTGGGCGCGCCAGCGTGTGCGCGCCTCCGTTGGAAAACCCTGTTCAACCAACTCCCGTGGATCGAACGGCGCGGCGAGGGTTACGAGCGCCGCCACCCCCTCCGCTGCCCCGGCGTACATCAGCGCGGTGGTGCCGCCCATGCTGGATCCGACGATGGCGACCCGCTCCACTCCACGGTCCTTCAGCAAACCATGGGCGGCGGCAAGATCGTCCACCTGTCGAGTGCAGGTGATGGAATCGAAGTCTCCGGTGGATTCGCCCGCGCCGGTGAAGTCGAAGCGCAGCAGGGCGAAGCCCGCCCGGCTCAGGGTTTTGCCCAAATGCACCAGCTTGAGGCTTTCCTTGCTCGACTCCATGCCGTGGCACAGAAGCACCCCGGCAGCCACGACCTCCTCTCGCGGCAGGTGAAGCACCCCCGCCAATCGCTCGCCCGTGCGGTTACTGAACCTGACTTGCTCTTCCATGGCGCAGACGAACGTACACCGGGAGACGCGACTATCGCGGCGCGAACGGATCCCGGCCCTTGGTCCGCATGAGGAACCACAGGCACAGCACCGCGCCCACGGTGATGAAGCTGTCGGCCACGTTGAACGCGGGCCAGTGGTAGGCGTTCCAGTACACGTCGAGGAAATCGATCACCTCGCCGTGGAAAACGCGGTCGATGAGGTTTCCCAACGCGCCCGCCAGAATGAACGTCAGCGACAGGATGAGCCCGGTGTCCGTATCCGCCAGCCGGCGCAGCAGGTGGATGATGAAACCCACGGCCGCCAGCGAGAACGCGATGAGGATGAAGGAGCCCACGGCCCGGCGCTCGCCAGCCAGCAACCCGAACGCGGCGCCCGTGTTGCGGGCATGGGTCAGGTCGAACCAACCCTCGACGACGGGTATGGAGCGATGCAGCGGAATCGTGCGGTCCACGATCAGCTTGGTGCCCTGATCGAGCAGCAGGATGGCGGCCAGCAGCAGGATCACGCGTGCGCGTTTTCGGCCCGCGGTAAAGATTGCAACACCTCCGCGCAGCGCGGACAGACACCCGGATGGGCCGCGTCTCCGCCCACGCCCTCATGGTATTTCCAGCAGCGCTCGCACTTGGCCCCGTCCGCCGGGTACACGGCGATGGCCCCGCCCAGGAGCGTGCTCAAGTAGCCCGTGCCCTGCCCCGCCGCCGCGCCGCCGTCTCCGTTGCCGGCCTCCGCGCCGGGCTCGGCCTTGGGGTCCGGGCAGGCCAGGTCCGCGGGCGCGCCGCCCGCCGGCACGGACACCTGCGACACGATGAAGACGTCCTCCCAGGGCGTGGGCGGGCTTGCGCGCAACAGTTCCTGGATGCCCGGCGCCTTATCGTAAGCGTCCGGGTAGAGCGCCACCCGCGCGTCCAGGGAATGGCCGATGGCGCCGCACTGGCGCGCCACCTCCAGCGCCTTCAGCACCTCGCCGCGCAGGTCCAGCCGCAGCTCCCACTCGGCCGCCAGCGCCGCGTCCAGCAACCCCTCGTCGGGCTGCGGGATGGGCGACAGCAGCACACTGTCGGGGCTCGCCGCCGTGCGCGGCGCGTGCTCCCAGATCTCCTCGGCGGTGAACGACAGCACCGGCGCCGTCAGGTGCACCAGGGTCTGCAGGATGCCGTGGAGCGCGGTCTGGGCCGAGCGGCGGGCGGCGGAGTCGCGCCCCTCGCAGTAGAGCCGGTCCTTGACGATGTCGAGGTAGAGCGCGCTCAGGTCCACGCTGCAGTAGTTGTTGAGCGCGTGGTAAACGAAGTGGAACTCGTACTTGTCGAAGGCCTCCAGGCACCTTCCCAGCAGCCGCTGGTTGCGGTCGAGAATCCATCGGTCCAAGGGCTCCAGGGCGTCCGCGCTCACGGCGTCGCGCGCGGGGTCGAAGTCGTGGAGGTTGCCGATGAGGAACCGAGCGGTGTTGCGCAGCCGCCGGTACGACTCCACCAGCCGGTTCAGGATCTCGTTGGAGATGCGCACGTCGTCGCGGTAGTCCTCGGCCGCCACCCACAGCCGGATGATGTCGGCGCCGAACTTCTTGATGATCTCCTGGGGCGCGGTCACGTTGCCCATGGACTTGGACATCTTGTGGCCCTTGCCGTCGAGCACGAAGCCGTGGGTGAGGACACCCTCGTAGGGCGCTTGGCCGCGGGTGCCCACCGAGGTCAGGAGCGAGGTGTGGAACCAGCCCCGGTGCTGGTCGCTGCCTTCGAGGTAGAGGTCGGCGCGGCCGCCCAGCTCCGGGTGGCGCTCCACCACCGCGGCGTGGCTCACGCCCGAGTCGAACCACACGTCCAGGATGTCCTCCTCCTTGGAAAACCGGGTCGAACCGCAGGACCAGCATGAGAAGCCCGCCGGCACCAGCTCTTCCGGCGGACGCGCGAACCAGGCGTCGGACCCTTCTTCCTCGAACAGTTGCGCCACGTGCTCGCACAGCGCCTCGCTCAGGTTCATCTCGCCGCAGTCCGTGCAGTAGAGCACAGGGATGGGCACACCCCAGGAACGCTGGCGGGAAATGCACCAGTCGGGACGGTTGGCCATCATGCCGGTGATGCGGTCCTGTCCCCAGGGCGGGATCCACTGCACCTGCTCGATGGCGTCCAGCGAGCCCTGCCGCAGACCCGTGTGCGCCATGGAGATGAACCATTGCTCGGTGGCGCGGAACAGCACCGGCTGCTTGCAGCGCCAGCAGTGGGGGTAGCTGTGGCTGAAGTCCTGGGCCTTGAGCAGCTTCCCGGCCTCGCCCAGCCTGGCGACGATGGCGGGGTTTGCGTCGAAGACCATCTGGCCGGCGAACTCCTCCGCGTCCGCGGTGAAGCGTCCGTCCCCGTCCACCGGCGCGTAGGCGTCGAGGCCGTAACGCTGGCCGGCCTCGAAGTCCTCGTGCCCGTGGCCCGGCGCCACGTGGACGCAGCCCGTGCCCTGATCCGCGGTGACGAAGTCGCCGAGGATCACCGCGACGTCCCGCTCGATCCACGCGTGGGCGCAGACGATGCCTTCCAGCTCCGCTCCGGACCAGGAACCGTCCAGTGTCTCGAACTCGCCGGCGCCGTAGCCGAAAACCTCCATCAGCAAGGACAACAACTCCTCCGCCACCACCAGCACGCCCGCGGGCGTGCGCACGCGCCGGTAACGCATCCGCGGGTGCAGGGCGATGGCCTGGTTGGCCGGCAGCGTCCACGGCGTGGTGGTCCAGATAACGAAGGCACAGTCGTCATCCGGCAGCTTGCCCTTGGCGTCCTTGACCGGAAACTTCACGTACACCGAGGGCGTCACCTGGTCGTTGTATTCGACCTCGGCCTCGGCCAGGGCGGTGGCACAGGACGCGCACCAGTAAACCGGCTTCTTGCTCCGGTACATGGCGCCGCTGGCCATGAACTTGCCCAGCTCGCGCACCTCGGTGGCCTCGTAGGAGTAGTCGATGGTGCGGTAGGGCTCGGCCCAGCGGCCCAGCACTCCCAGGCGCTTGAACTCCTCGCGCTGCACGCCGATGAACTTCTCCGCATGCTCCCGGCACAGCCTGCGGACCTCCACCTTGCTGAGGGCGTTCTTTTTCGCGCGCCCCAGGCTCTTCTCCACCTGCAGCTCGATGGGAAGCCCGTGACAGTCCCAGCCGGGGATGTAGGGCGCGCAAAAGCCGCGCATGCTCTTGTACTTGACGATGATGTCCTTCAGGACCTTGTTGAGAGCGTGTCCGATGTGAATGCGCTCGTTGGCGTACGGGGGACCGTCATGGAGGATGAACGTGGGGCGGCCGCGATTGGCCTCCACCATCTTCTCGTGGATGGCTTCACGCTCCCACTGCTCCACCCGCGCGGGCTCCTTCTGGGGCAGGTTGCCGCGCATGGGAAACGCGGTCTTGGGGAGGTTGAGCGTCTCTTTATAGTCCATGAACTTCGTCCCTCACTTGTGGGGAAGCGACTCGCGGATATCCGGGCAATCGTGATGGAAGGGTGGGTCGCGGTCGGGTGTCATGCTGCCCCGAAGACAACCTCCGGGAAGGCTACGCAAGGAGCCTATCTCTTTCCAACATACCTCTGTTGACGAGGATCGACCGGATGGCGATCTCCGACACCTCGAAGTGATCTGCTGCATCTTCCATCCGATCGTCGTCAGGATCTTCATCCTCGAGGAAGTTTCGAAGCGCTTCAAATGGACACAGGAACTCCTGCGCGAAAGCCCGTTGAAATCTCTGGCGGTCGGTCGCCACGTCCGTCACCGGCAGCAACTCTTCACCGCCCGCCGTCACCAAGTGGTCCCCGATGATCCGGGCGAGAGCGAACCGCCTGGCGTGGGGATGCCTTTTCTTAAGTATCGCCTTCACCGCCCCCGGATCGCCACGATCACGCAGACCGGCGGGAATCGGGATCTGATCGACGTCGGAAGGCTGCTCGATCCACTGCGCCGGAACGCCACACAGTTCCGCCAGGCGGGGACTATCGATGGCATCATCGCCAAGAGACCACTCCCGGCGCGCCGTTCGGGCCACCCGCTCCGCCTTTTCCCATGGCTGCCGGGCGCCAGCCACCGCCCGGGCGACTACGTTCCTGACCGTCGAGGGGATGTCGAGCGACAGGGTAGTGGACAGCCCGGCGAACCGTTCGTGGATGCGTTCGAAGTCTTCGAGCACGTTTCTCTTCGAGGAGGAGGCCAACTCCTCGATCGCGCCTTTACCCACGAGCTTCGCCGCATCCCGCAAGCGGTTCAGCATCGCGACATCCGCTTCTTCGGGATCGAACCCCATTCTCGCTTCCATGGCGCGCGCGAAGCTCCGGGAGGGGTCCAGGATCTCCTCGCGGAGTTCCTGCCAAGCTGCCTCCAACTCCCTGGATCTTCCGCTCGTATCGTCCAGACAACCCATTCTCGAAACCACGGCATCGACGAATTCCCGGACCTCCGACTCGAACTCCCCCGCCGGAATGTGGACATCAATCTCGTTGAGAAAGCGCAGCGAGTGGCGCGAGCCAGCGCTCGTGCGCCGCGCTTGCACGTGCACGCTGCGACCGCTGCCGCTAAACTCCATGTCGGGCCACAGGTAGCCGTTCCCGGCTGCACCGATCTTGTGGCTCATGTCCCAGGCAAACCCTCCGCCGTTCGTTTGGCTCCCGCTGCGCGCTTCCCATCGCAGGCGCCACCAATTGCCTACAAGCCAAGCGGCCAAATCGAAAGCCGACACGCGAATGCCCGATCGGACGGTCTTGGCGTGCAGGTCTTCCACGCCGGTCGCCGTAATTCCCCCAGCCTCGATCGTGATCTCGGCAAGCGAATGCCGGTCCACGGCGTCGCCGAACTCGCGCGGTATCCACCTGAAATCAATCTTGAACTTGCCCACGCTGATTCCAGTTCTCGACAACCCGTTTTGCAAACGGGTCGGTGTCCGGCATCGGGTATCCGTGGTAGCTGCCTGTCTCGGGGTTCTCCAATTGCGCTTCAACCGGAGAACCGTCTTTGGTCACGGCCCAGACGTTCTGAGGAAACCGCCCCCGGACTTGACCGCTGATGAGCCCCTTTCTAATTCCTTCGCGCAGCAGGCGCAACGCCACACGCCGCCTTGTGACTCCAACTTCGTCGCACAAGGTCTTGTCGGCGCTTGGCTGAGCCGGAGGCGTCAACCCGAAATCGCCCGGATTCCGCTTGTGCTCGGGGTTGCCGCCGTACCGGACCCGGTTCGCCAAGTCCTGAAGTGCAGATGGGTCGGGACTCACGGCAATAGCGCGCTTGGGGTTGAATCTTTTTCGAGGCAAGGCGATGTTCCGGGCACTCGGACGTCGGTCACAATCATTGACCGCGCAAAAGCTATACCATATATGGAGTTGGCGAGATAGCTGAACGGGGCGACAGACGCCCCGCCCAGGCCCTTCGCCCATTCCGGCCACCGTTACTCCGGTATATGGTTCAACACGCCCGCGCGTACGGCCTGTCTTCCCACGCTGCCGGCTGGATTCGCAAGTTTCCGTGTGCTATGAAACCCCGGATTTCCAACGGGCCTTTCGCTCGTTCTCATTCCCGCTGAAGCAGCGTTCCGCCTTACCGTTCATCCGTGTGATCGACGAATCCCGTGGCGGGGCCGGTTCGGCGTCTTCGAGGAGGCACCTCCATGGCCAGGAAACAACCGGGCAAGGCTAATACGCGCCAGATCGGACAGCTCAAGAAGCTCGTGGCGCTGGCCACGCGCATCCTGTTCCACCAAGGACTCGCCGACTACCACGGCCACGTGAGCGCGCGCATCCCCGGCACCAACCGGCTGCTGATCAAGCCGGTGCTGGCGCCCTTGGGGTCGATCCGTGCCAAGGACATCATGGAAGTGGACATCGACGCCTACATGGAGAACAGCGAGGCCAACTGGGCCAAGGCCGGCAACCAGAAAGCCGTGATCAATCTCAAGATCCCGCCCCGGGAAACCATGATCCACGCGGCCATCCTGCAGGCGCGCCCGGACGTCAACTCGGTGGTGCACACGCACCAGCCCCTGGCCACGGCCTTCGCCATCGCCGGCGTGCCCATCCGTCCCATCTACAACCAGGCCTCGGCGTTCGCGCCGGAGACGCCCATCTTCCACAGCCCCCGGCTCATCTACAGTCTCCAGGACGGAGCCGAGCTGGTGGCCACGCTGGGCGACCGCATGGCCGTGCTCATGCAGGGTCACGGCATGACCACGGTGGGCGACTGCGTGGAGGAGGCCACCAGCCACGCCGTCTACCTGGAGCGCACCGCCTACATGCAGTGGGTGGCCAGCAGCATCGGCGAGGCGCCCTCCATGCCGGGCCGAAACATCGCCATCATGGGCGCCACCAACCGCGGGCGCGCCCATCACGCGTTCGCCTATTTCACCGGCCTGCTGCCGGACGACATGAAGGAATAGCAACGCACTGACGACAACAAGCGGACAAGCGACCCAGTCGACCAACCCAGTCAAACGCACGACAAGGAAGGTGAAGCATGGCCGAAGCGAACAGCGCCGGGTCCGCGGGGACCGGGCGCCCGATTCAAGACATCCGTGAGTGGCTCGACCGCGCCGAGGGGATCAACGAGCTGATCCAGATCGACAAGCCGGTGGACCGGGACGAGGAGATGAGCGCCATCACCTACCTGGTGGCCAAGCAGAAGCCCTCGCCCGCCATCCTGTTCGAGAATCCCCAGGGGTTCGAGGACAGCCCCATCGGCGCGCGCATGCTGTGGAACATCCTGGGGCCGAGCTCCAAGCGCATCGCCCTCACCATCGAGGAGCCGCCGGAGACGCCCACGCTGGAGCTGATCCGGCGGCTGAAGGATAAGATGAAGGACCGCATCCCGCCGCGCGAGATCCCGGCGGCCCAGGCGCCGGTTTACGAGAACACCCTTGCCGGCGACGACATCGACCTGGAGCAGCTCCCGATTCCGCGCCACTGGCCGCTGGACGGCGGACGCTACGCGGGCACGGCGGACGCGGTGTTCACGCGCGACCCGGACTCCGGCTACCTGAACATCGGCACCTACCGGATGATGCTCCAGGGCAAGAACGAGGTGGGGCTCTACCTGTCGCCGGGCAAGGATGCGCGGTTGCACATCACCCGCTATTGGGAAAAGGGCGAGGACGTGCCCGTGGCCGCCGCCTGGGGTATCGACCCGCTGTTCATGCTGGTGGGCTCCCAGACCTTCCCCAAGAACGTATCCGAGTACGAGTTCGCCGGCGGCATCAAGGGAGAGGCCATCCCGGTCGTGCGCGCCGAGACCAGCGACCTGCTGCTGCCGGCCAACGCCGAACTGGTGATCGAGGGGGTCATCCGCCCCAATTCCGTGAAGACCGAGGGGCCGTTCGGCGAGTTTCCGGGCTACTACGGCCGGCCGGAGGCGGGCTGTCCGCTGGTGGAGGTCACCCGCGTGCACCATCGCACCCACCCGGTGCTCACCAATGCCATCATGGCGGACTACCCGTCGTGCGAGCAGAGCGGTTTCTTCGCCGTCATCCGGTCGGCGCGCATCTGGGACGACCTCGACAAGCTCGGCATCCCGGGGGTTCAGGGCGTCTACGCCCACCCCGCGGGCGCCGGCGGCTTCGGCATGACGGTCATCAGCCTGGAGCAGCGCTACGCCGGCCACGCGGCCCAGTGCCTGGCGCTGGCGGCGCAGGTTCCCGGCGGCGCCTACTACACCAAGTGGATCATCGCGGTGGACGAGGACATCGACCCCACGGACATGGACCAGGTGATCTGGGCCATGAGCAGCCGCAGCAATCCCATCGAGGACATCGACGTGCTGCGCAACACCTGGAGCACCTGGCTGGACCCCACCCAGAACCCGCCGGAAGAGCGGCCGTACGGGTCCAAGGCGCTGATCAACGCCTGCAAGGAGCACCGCTACCTGCCGGTCTTCTCCAAGCGCACCACGCTGAGGCGCGAGATGTACGACCAGGTGGCCGAGCGCTGGAAGGAACTGGGGCTGCGCGGGATCATTCCCACGGTGCGCGCCTTCGAGGAAGACAAGAGGGTCGTCTACCACGAGCAGGGCGGATTCGAGCCCGGGAAGAAGTAGCGGCCACCCTCGCGGCACAATGGGGTCCGAAGGCGCATGCTCACATTGACCGAAGAGATCATGCTGTTGATGCTGGACGACGACGGTGTATACCGGCCGGTCCGCGGCAGCGCCGTGGAGTACATCCTGGTTGGCGCCGTGCTGATGGACCTGGCCTTCGCCAAACGCATCGACACCGACCCCGAGAAGCTGATGGTGACCGACCCGACACCCACCGGCAACTCGCTGCTGGACAGGACCCTGGAACGCATCGCCAATGCCGGGGAGACCATGAGTACCAAGGTGTGGATGGAGGTGCTGGCCCGGGAGCAGGCTGCCGACATCCGCCAACAGGCCGTGAGCACACTCATCGAACGCGGCATTGTCGAGGCCAAAGACGGGAGTTTCCGGATCTTTCGTTCTATCCGGCGCTATCCAACCATCGACGAACGCATCGAACGCGAGGCCAAGCTGCGGTTGAAGGATGTACTGCTGTCCGACGATACTCCGGACCCCCGGGACGTTGCCATGATCGGCCTGCTGGATGCCTGCGGCATCCTGGACGCCTTATTCTCGGAACCCGAGATGGAACGGGCTCGCTCCCGTATCAAGCAACTCCGGATGATGGATCTCATCGGCCGTGCGGTGGGCAGCGTCGTCACCGACATCGAAAAGTCCATCACCATGGCCATGGCCCCGTTGACGCGCTAGTGTCGGCGCATCCGCGTCTCCGCGAGCGCGTCGGCTTGTTGCCCGCGTATCGGAACTGTGATATTCTTTGGCGGCCTTCGTAGGGGGTTCGAGTTCAGTTGAGCGCCACGGCATGACGGTAACCGTTGCTACCGTCTTTCGGACAAGGTCTAACGCAACAGGGAAAAGGTGTCGGATGGACATTCAAGAGGAAACCAGCGGATCGATGGTGGTCGTGGCCCCGAGCGGGCGCGTTGACGGTTTCACCAGCCCGGAACTCGAGAAGCGGATCTCGGAGATCATAGAGCGTGGCGACCACCGCCTGCTGTTGGACTGCGCCAACATGGACTACATCAGCAGCGCCGGACTGCGGGTGGTCCTCGTGAGCGCGAAGAAGTGCCAGCAGCAAGGCGGAAAACTGTCGGTGTGCGCGCTCCAGCCTTCGTGCAAATCGGTCATGGAGGTCAGCGGTTTTCTCAACATGCTCGAATACCACGACACCCGCGATGCCGCCCTCGCGGCAGGATAGGCCGAGGCGACACCATGCTCACCTTCACCGAAGAGATCACCCTCTTGATGCTGGATGACGACGGGCTGTTCCTGCCCATCCGCGGCGGCGCCGTGGAACATATCCTGATCGGCGCGGTGTTGATGGATCTGGCCTTCGCCAGCCGCGTCGACACCGACCCCGAGCAGCTCGTGGTCATCGACGCCACGCCCACGGACAATCCCCTGCTCGACGGCGCGCTGGAGCGCATCGCCAACTCCGGCGAAAACCTGGACACCAAGGGCTGGGTGGAATTGCTGGCGCGAGAGCAGGCCGCGGCCATCCGCCAGAAGGTCATGGACAACCTCGTCGAACGCGGCATCATCGAGGTCAAGGACGAGCGCTTCCTGTGGGTGTTCCAGTCGCGCCGCTATCCCACCATCGACGGTCGCGTGGAACGCGGCGTCAAGCTGCGCATGGAAGACGTGCTGCTTTCCGACGACATGCCCGATCCTCGGGACATCGCGCTGGTCTGCCTCGTCGACGCCTGCGACATCCTGGGCGACCTGTTCTCCGAGAGAGAGATGGAGCGGGTGCGCCCGCGCATCGAGCAACTCCGCAAGATGGACCTCATCGGCCGCGAGGTCGGCGCCGTCATCGCCGACATCGAGGAGTCCATCACCATGGCCATGGCCCAGGTGGCGCACTAGCCCCCTGCCCTCCGGCCACTCAACCGACCCCACCCGTCACCGACTGCTTGGACTCGAGTCCAGGCACCTTGCGCGCCTCGTCCACGAACTCGGGGAGGGCGCGTGCGGGGCGGTGCCGACTCCGTAAAATTCACCCCCTGAGCGCTAAAGTTCGATCCTCCACCGTCGATCTGTGTTTGTGAGGGCCACGAAGGCCCAACAAACCGAAGGAGGACACGACCGATGCAACTTGTCGATAGCCCCATTGATGAACGGAAACCCATCGCCTTCCCATGGCTGCTCGACCCACGGGAGGACGAATTGGATGTGGAGATCCACGGCTGTGGCTGCGGTTGTGGTAGTGCATGTGCGTGCGGATGTGCGTGCGGGTGCGGCTGTGCCTGTGGGTGCGGCTGTGCGTGTTCGAGTTGCGATCCCGGGAACACCGATTAGACCGACACGGGAGGTCGGTTGTGGATGAGGAAGGGCGGGCAAGCGGACCTTTCGTTTCTTGCCCGTCCCTTCCGTGACCGGCCGCGATCCCCGTCCCGTGGCGGAAGCACGAATCCTCGGGAACCCGTCCATGAACAAGGCGCATCAGCATCGTACCGACATACTCCTGCTCGTGGCGTTGTGTGTCTTTCTCGTGGGCACGCTCACGTGGGCCTCGGTGGCCGAGGTGGAACTGGCGGCGGTGGCGCCGGGACGGATCGTTCCCACCGGGCAGGTGAAGGTGATCCGGTCCTTCGAGGCCGGGAAGATCCGGCGCATTGCCGTGGAGGAAGGAAGCCCGGTTCGACACGACGACGTCCTCATCGAGTTCGACACGACCCTCGTGGACGCCGAGATTTCCAAGCGCACGGCCGAGCTTCAGACCCGCTCGGTGGAGGCGGCGCGGCTGGAGGCGCTCGTGGCATGGCGCGACAACCGGGCCTTCCGTCCGCCCGCCGGCGCGCCGCCGGAGATCGTCTCCATCAACAGAGACCTGCTGGCGGACCAGGTCGCCTCCCACCGAGCGCACCTTCAGGAGCTCGACAACCGGATGGCGGAGCGGCGGGCGCAGGTTCGGACCCTGGAGGCCGCCCTGGCCAAGCATCGCAGGCTGTTGCCCATCCTACGCGAGCGAACCGCCATGCGCGAGACCTTGTACCGCAACAACCACGGCTCGCGGCTCGCCGTCATCGACGAGCAGGAGCGTCTGGTGGAACTGGAAGGCAACGTGGCGTTGCGCGAGCGGGAGCTGGCCGAAGCCGGGGCCGCGTTGGCGGCACTCCGGGCGCAGAAGGAGCGGACGGTGTCGGAGTTCTACCGCGAGCGCCGGGCCGCCCTGGCAACGCTGCGTGAAAGGATGCTCGTGCTGCGCGAAGACATCCGCCAGGCACGGGAGCTGCGCGCGCGCCACACCCTGCGCGCGCCGGTGGACGGCGTCGTCCAGGACCTCGCGGTGCATACGGAGGACGGCATGGTGGAGCCGGGCGCGCGGCTCATGGTCATCGTTCCCCGGAATGCCGGCATCCAGGTGGAAGCCTTCATCGCCAACGCCGACATCGGCTTCGTCAAGCCCGGCCAGCGGGTCACGCTCAAGGTAGCCACCTTCGACTTTCGCCGCTACGGCGCCATCGAGGGTACGGTGCGCCACATCGGCAAGGACGCCGTGGACGCGGGAGCCCAGGGCGGAGGTTCGCTGTTCGCGGGCGTGGCGGTGGGGGTGTCGGGCGCAGCCGCCGCCCAGCCCGGGACCGCGCAGGGCGGCCCGGCTTTCAAGGCCCTCATCGACCTCGACCAGACCTACATGGAGGTGGAAGGCCGGAAGATCGGCCTGTTGCCCGGCATGTCATCCGAGGCCGCGGTCATCCTGGGCAAGCAGCGCCTCATCGAATACGTCCTGCAGCCCCTTCGGGGATACCGGCAGGACGCATTCCGGGAGAGGTAAATGCGCATGGACACGGTACCCTTGTCCACCGAGTCCCGCACGGAAGAGTTCCCGCCGGCGTCCGATCCCGCGGCCTGGATGCCCGCCGACCTCGGACGGTCGCCCGCGTGGCTGCATGACCTGACCCCGAACGAACTGATGGAGTTGTCGGCGGTGTCCCGCGCCGTCCTCCGAGGCGGGCACGCGGCGGTGCCGGACGGTTCCTTCCTCGCCTGGCAGATGGCGCGGACCGAGCGGGAACTGCGATCGGGCCTGGGCTTCCGCATCCTGCGCGGGCTGCCGGTCCAGTACCTGACCGAGCAAGCGGCCGCCGCAACGTTCATGGCGCTGAGCCGGTGCCTGGGCGAGCCCATGGAGCAGTCCAGGGGAGTCACCCTCGCGCACGTGCGCGAGGAGGCGGAGAACAATCCCCACGGCCTGGGCTTCCGCGCCGCCGGTACCCTCCCCTTCCATGCCGACCTCGAAGACGTGATCGGGTTCCTGTGCCTGAGCGCCGCCCGTTGCGGCGGCACGCGGAGGTTCGCCAGCGCCGCCGCCGTTTACAACATCCTGGCGGCCGACCATCCGGATCAGTTGCGCGTCCTCACCCGCCCCTTCCACGTGGCGCTGCAGGAGCCCCATCCGGACTACGGACACCGCTGGACGCGCCTGCCGTTCGTGAGCGTCCGCGACGGCGTCTTCAACGCCTGCGCCTACCCGGTGCACATCAAGCGGGCCCAGAAAATCGCGGGTGTCCCCGAGCTGACCGCGGCGCAGAACCGGGCACTGGAGGTCTTTAACGAGGTAGCGGATCAAGTGGCGATCTCGCTGGAGCTTCGGCCCGGGGACGTCGAGTACTTCAACAACCACGTGGTGCTGCACTCGCGCACGCGCTTCACCGGCGACGGCTCCGAGCGCCACCTTCTGCGGGTCTGGCTCTCCATGGCCGACTTCAGGCCCCTCGACCCGGAGCACCCGATCCGTCTTCGGCGCAAGAGGAAGGAACGCGCCCCGGCGGCGTGACCGTCGCCGGCCTTGGGTCATTCGTCGGCCAGCAGGCGTCCCCGGCCCCACTCCTCGTGGCGGAAGATGAGGGATTTGATCACCACCGGCACCGCCTTGGCGTCCGGCAACTCCTCGCCGATGTCGACGAAATCGAAGTCCTTGAGGTCGATGCCGTCAATGGAGATAACCCCGGCGCCGGGGAGAATCTCCTTGTCGATGATGTTGCCCACGAGCTTCGCGATGTCGGCGTCGAACACCAGCACGAGATGATGTCCCCGGCGCAGGTGCTCGCGCATGCCTTCCACCACGCCGGTGGCCAGGGTCTTGATGAGAGGATAGGAAGGCCCCAGGTCCCAGTGGAGCGCCAGCGCCGCGCCGCGGTCGCCGTCGGTCATGTCGAAGCGCTGGAGCGCGCTCTCGATGGAGCTGCGCACGTCCTCGGTGGTGAGCGGCTCGGTCTGGCGGAAGTGCGGCGTGATCACCTGCAGGTTCCGCAGCGGCAGCACCGAGTCGTCGGAAAGGAAGATCGTGTTGCCGCTCACCTGCACCGTGTACTGCGACGCGCCGATGACCGTGGCGCGGATGCGCACGTCGGGTTCCTTGAAGCGCCACGACTCGCGGGTCGACAGGTCCACCGCGCCCGCGCGGATCTTCCGTCCCACGTGGTTGCCCAAGTCCCCCTTGTCCGCGGTCTCGTAGCCATAGATGTACTCGGACACGCCGCCGGAAAACTGCAGGGTGTGGATCGGCCCCTCGTAGGACAGTGCCGGCGTGAGCATCATCTCCCGCGTCAGCGGCGACAGCGGCCCGCGGCCCAGGACTTCGAGAAGACAGCCGCTCAGGGTGTCGGCCATGCGCTCCTTGTCGGCCTCCGCCAGCGTCTCGCCCACGGCCAGCGACAAACCGCTGGCCGTGCCGACGCGCGCGCCCGCGTCCTCCAGCCGGTTGATGTGCTGTTCACCGTCCAGCGCCACCAGGCGCGCGCCCACCTCGAGCGCCGCGGTGTCCACCACCTGTCCCCCACGGGTGACGGCGATCTTGCTGGTGCCGCCGCCGACGTCCACGTTCATGCACGCGACGTCCCCATCCTGGTTCGACAGCTCCACCGCGCCGGAGCCGTAGGCCGCCAGGATCGCCTCGAGGTTGTGCCCGGCGGTGGCGCACACGAACTTGCCCGCTTCCTCGGAGAACAGCGCCGCGATGGCCTCGGCGTTCTTCTTCTTGGCCGCCTCGCCGGTGACGATGAGGGCGCCGGTGTCGATGTCCTGCCGGGTGAGGCCCGCGCGGGCGTAGGCGTCGTGGATGAAGTCGTTGAGCTTCGCCGTATCGATGGTGAGCTTGTCGACGTACGGGGTCAGCAGAATCGGCGACTCGTAGACGATCTCGCGGCTCACCACCACGAAGCGGCTCGACAGGGAAATGCCCTGGCGGCGCAGCAGCAGCCTGGAGAAGATGAGATGGGAGGTGGACGAGCCGATGTCGATGCCGACCGAAGTCAGGGAGATGCGCTCGGAGCGCCACATGGGGTGGTCTTCATCGGGAAGCGGCACATCGTCGTGGTCGTGGTCTTCATGTCCTTCGTGGCACAGGAGAGGAAGCTCGGCGGAATCGCGATCCATTCAAGAGGGTTCCTTTCGGGGAATGCGGGCGAAGCATCACGTAGTAACACAAGCCCCGGCGGCTTGCCAGTTGCAGGGCGGCGAGGCCCGCGCGCCGAGGCGTGGCGGCATCGGCGGTCGGGAGCGCTTGTCAAAGCGGGAAAAAGCTCTAGAATGAACCGCATACTTTCGGCTGGTGCCGAAGGCGCCCTGAATCCAGGCCAGCAATGGTCGACAGCGTTCCGCGCCGGGAAGGGGAACCTCCGTTGCACGAAGAAGAATACCGTCCCATCGACGACTTCCTGAGGAGGTTCGTGGCCCGGTTGAGAACCGTCGAGGGCCTGGAGGCGCTTTGCCTGGCCGCCACCGCCCTGGCGGTGCTGGCGGCCCTGGGCGTCGGCGTCGACCTGGTGAAGGAGCGGCTGCTCTACGCGCCGCTGGCCTTCAGCGTCGGGTCCATCCTCATCCTGCTGGCGCTGGCCGGGTTCATCGTTTACTCCTTCCTGCGGCGCCGCGGCCTGACGTGGGCGGCGCGTGCCATCGAACGCCAACGCCCGGAGTTGCGCAACAACCTGATCAACTCGTTGCAGCTCTACCCGCAACTCGCGGACCCGGGAAAAGGCGCCGGCGTCTCGGCGCCGATGATCCTCGCGCTCATCCGCCAGACCCGCGCACAGATCGGCGACCTGCAACCCGCCGATCTCGTGGATACCGGGCCGCTCCGGACCAAGGCGCGCGTGCTGGCCCTGGCCGCGGCCCCGGTCATCGCGCTGGCCCTGTGGCACCCGGGGTTCCCCGCGCGCTCCCTGGCGCTGGTGGCGCACCCGCTGGAGCATTTGCCGCCCGCCGAGATCTTCATCCACGTCGTCACCCGTGACGTGCGCGTGATCCGCGGCACCGCGGTATCGGTGGAAGCCGTCACCTCGGGCGCGCAGCCCGAGGCCGTGGAACTCGCTTTCCGGCGGCCGACCGCCACCGGCGGCAGCGAAGATGGAACGGTCGAGACCGTCGCCATGAACACCGGCGATAATGCCGGCGGCGACAACCGCTACGCGGCGGTGCTGCCGGAGGTCACCGAGGACCTGGACTATCGAGTGGTTACCGGCCCCTTCGCCTCGCCGTGGTACCGGATCACGGCGGTGGACCGGCCGGTCGTCACCGGCCTCAAGGTCACCCTCTATCCTCCCCACTACACCGGCCTGCCCAACGAGACCTTCACCGGCGGCAACGTACGCGGCATCAAGGGCTCTACGCTGAGCTTCTCCGCCGGCGCCAACAAGGCCATGGCAGGAGCCGTCGTGGCCCTGGACGACGGCCGGGAAGTGCCGCTCAAGGTAACCGGCGATCTGGCCCAGGGGAGCCTCGTGCTGTTCCGCTCGCAACGGTACCGTATCCGCATCGAAGATGCCTTCGGTTTCGAGAACCTGCCGGTTCCCTACGCGATGCACGCCGTGCCTGACGGCTTTCCGGTGGTGGAGATGCTCAAGCCCTCCGAAGACCTGGAAGTGAACGGCGACGAGCGGATCGCGCTGGAATACCGCGCGAACGACGACTACGGCCTCCAGGAGGTCACGCTGGTGGCCACCATCGGCGAGCGCGAGGAGCGCATCCCGGTGTGGCGCGCCGAGCTGACCCGGCAACTCCAGGAGACCTTCATCTGGGACCTCGACGGCATGCGCCTGGAGGAAGGCGACGTGGTGGTCTACCACCTCGAGGTGCTGGACAACGACACCATCTCGGGCCCCAAGCTGGGCAAGTCGCGGCCGTTGAGCCTGCGCCTCAAGAACCTCAAGGCCGAGCATCGCCAGGTCGCCGAGATGATCCGCGACATCTCGGACAAGATGGTGGATCTCCTGGGCGACCACCTGGAGGCACCGCCGGACCAGCCGGCCGTTGACGAGCAGGCGGCTGGCGACGAACAAGCGGCGGACCGGCCGATAGAACGGCTGGCCGAGGGTCTCGACCGCATGATGCAGCGCGTGGACGAGACCATGCAGCGCACGCGCGAGGACCGCATCAGCGACTTCGCCACGTGGTCGGACCTGGAGACCCTGAAACGCAACCTCCGGCATGCACGGGAGGACCTGGTGGAGCGGATGCGCCAGGCCGCGTCGCCGGAGGAGCGCGAACAGGCCCACGACGCCATGGCCACCGAGCTGGAGCGGCTCTCCATGCTGAGCGAGGACGTGAGCCGCAGGCTGACCGGGCAGGACATGGCCGACTCCGCCCGCGACATGGTCAAGAACCAGGAACGCTTTCTCGATTCGTTGGAGAAGCTCCGCAGCGGCAACAAGGAACTGGACGAAGTGCTCGAGGAGCTGTCCAAGCTGGCACAGCAGCTCCAGGAGCTTCAGGCCTCCCTCGCGCAGTTCGCCCGGCAGATGCCCAGCGAGTTCGTCAACCCGTCGTCCATGCGCAACATGCCCTTCTCGGACATGCGTTCCATGATGGAGCAGATCCGCCAGAAGCTGCGGGAAGGCGACATCGAGGGCGCGCTGCAGATGGCGCGGGAGATGTTCAACCAGATGGCGCAACTGGCCGCCATGCTGCGCAGCGGACAACAGCAGGCCCAGGGCAACATGATGTCACGCATGCAGGGGGCCATGGGCCAGTCCAGCAACGAGCTCATGGAGATCCTCCAGGAACAGCAGGACATCCTCCTGGGGACGGAGCGCACCCACAAGGAGATCGCCGGAAAGATCGAGGAGATCCGCGAGCGGGCCACCCAGGAACTGGCGGCCGGAGCGCAGACCGACCTGGCGGTGCTGGAGCAACTGCTGGCTCCCCCCGACCTCGAAAGCGACCGGCAACGCACCCCGGCCGAGCGGGAGCGCAACGAGGCCATCCGAGGGCTCCTGTCGGGCCTGCGCGACATGCTCAAGGACCGGGACTTCGACACCCTGTCCAAGCGGCTCGGGCCGGCGACCGAGGAACTGGCGGGGATGGGCGAGCTGGACGCGGCACAGAACGCCGCCCTGGCCATGCTGACGGAGCTGGCTCGCGCCTACGAGGCCATCGCCGCCCTTCCAGAGCCCGAACTCACTCCGGAACAGAAGGAAGCCACGCGCTCCCTCGCGACGCGCGAGGACGTGCTGGAACGCCGTACCCAAGACCTCGTCGACCGGCTCCGGTATCTGTTCCAGCTCTTCCCGTCGCTCGACCCGAAGATCGTCAACAGCATCGCCGAAGCGCGGGAATCCATGGGCGAGGCCCGACACGAGCTGGGCTCGCTGCGTCCCGGGCAGGCCGTGCCGCCCGAGCAGCAGGCCATCAACCTCCTGTCCCAATCGAGTCAGCAGATGCAGCAGGCCATGCAGCGGCTGGCGCAGCGCGGCCGCTTCGGGCGCGTGCCGCTGATGCAAGTGTTCCGCCGGGGCCGGTTCCTGCCCACCGGCGAGTTCCTGCCTCCCACGGGCGCGCCCCAGTTCCCCGAACACGACATCGACGAAAACCTCACCGGACTGGATACGGAGAAGTTCAAGCTGCCCGGCAAGGACGACTACCGGCCCGACCGTTTCCGCGAGGAAGTCCTGGAGTCGCTCAAGGAAGGCGTGCCCGAGCAATTCAAAGAACAGATCGAGCGCTACTTCAGGGAGTTGTCACAATAGCGGAGCGTGCCGTGGGGACCACCGATGACGCGGGCGCAATGCGGCCGGCCCCGACGGGGCTGGGAACCATGATGAAACGGGTGCAATTCAAGACGATGTGCCGGGTTCTGTGGCTCGCGGGCCTGCTCACTCTGGGCGCCGCGGTCCCGGCGTACGGCGCCGACGAGCCCGCGTCCGACGTCGAACAGGCGCGGGAGTTGATCGGTGCTTGGGCGGTGGAGGAAGCCCGCGCGGTGGTCGACCGCCTCCTCGAGGCGGAACCCGACTCGCCGGACGCGCTGGATCTGGCGGCGCTCCTGACCTACTACGAAGGCGACTACGACAAGGCCCTCAAGACCGTCGAGAAGGCGCTGGCCGTCGACGCCGACAACGAGCAGCGCCAGGCCCTCCGCCTGCTGCTGCAACAGACCCACGACGTCACCTCGCAGTTCAAGCGCTACGAGAGCGACCACTTCGTGCTGCACCTCCACGAGGAGAGCGACGGCATCCTCGCGGAACCGGCGCTGGCGGCGCTGGAACTGGCGCACCAGGAGGTCGGGCGCGCCCTGGGCTACTGGCCGCGCGCCAAGGCGCGCATCGAGATCGCGCCCGACTCGCGCTCCTTCATGGCCATCACCACGTTCACCCTGCGGGACATCCAGGAAACCGGCGCCATCGGCCTGTGCAAGTTCAACAAGGTGATGGTCATCTCACCGCGGGTGATGGCCCGCGGCTACCGCTGGCTGGATTCGCTGGTGCACGAGTACATCCACCTGGCCATCGTCCACCTGACCCGCAACAAGGCGCCCATCTGGCTGCACGAAGGCATCGCCCGCTACTACGAAACGGTGTGGCGCAATCCGACCCAGGGCGAGCGCCCCGACTACCTCACGCCGGCCAACGAGACCCTGCTGGCCACGGCCGTCGAGCAACGGGAGTTCGTGAGCTTCAAGGACATGGAGCCGTCCCTGATCCGCCTGGACACGCCGCAGCAGGTCCAGCTCGCGTACGCGGAGGTGGCCTCCGCGGTGGACTACATCACACGGATCAAGGGACCCGCCGGCATTCGCGAGGTGCTTTCCCTGGTGAACCAACTCTCCACCGCGGAAGCCATCGAAGCGGTGATGGGCGTCCCGCTGGACGGCTTCGAGGCGGATTGGCAGAACTTCGTGGAGGGCCAAGGGTTGACGGTGGTCCAGGGCAGCCGCATCCGTACGTACACGCTGGCGGAAGAAGGCGGCGAGCCCCCGCCCGTGGAGCTGGACGAGATCCAGTCCGAGATCGCCCGCAACCGCACGCACCTGGGCGACCGGCTGCGCCAGCGCGGGCGGCTGCGGGCCGCCAGCGCCGAGTACCGCCGGGCGCTCCGAGCCGGGCCCAACTCCACGATCATCCTCAACCGGCTGGGCGAGACCCTGATTCAATCGCGCCGCTACGACGAAGCCTTGCCGCACCTGGACAGGGCCGGCTATCTCGATCCCGACGCGGTGCACACGTACTATCTCAAGGGCCAGCTCCACCACGCCACGGGAGAACACGTCCGCGCGCGCGACGCCCTGCGGGAAGCCCTGCAGATCAACCCTTTCCATCCCGGGGTCTATCGCGTGCTCAGCCAGGTCTACGAGGCCATCGGCGACGACGCGAGCGTGCGCAAGACCCGCGAGGTCATGAGGAGGCTACGCGGATAACTCGGAGAGCGTATTCGCAACCGTCGCGCCCGCGTTACGCGGCCGAGCGACAACGGTTCCCGGCAACCGGAAGGAATCTCACCACCATGGACGACACGGACAACAACGTGGGCGCGGACGAAGCGCAACTGCTGGATCAGGAGTTGGAGGCCATCGAGGAATTCGGGCGCAAGCGCCGCACCATGCTCGCGGAGATTCGCAAGGTCATCGTCGGCCAGGACAAGGTCATCGACGAGGTGCTCATCGCCCTCTTCTCCAGGGGCCACTGTCTGCTGGTGGGGGTGCCCGGCCTCGCCAAGACCCTGCTCATCGGCACCCTGGCCGACGTGCTGGATCTCCGGTTCAACCGGATCCAGTTCACCCCCGACCTGATGCCGTCGGACATCACCGGCACCGACATCCTGCAGGAGGACGCCGCCACGGGGCGGCGGCAACTCCAGTTCCTGAAAGGTCCGATCTTCACCAACGTGCTGCTCGCGGACGAGATCAACCGCACGCCGCCCAAGACCCAGGCGGCCTTGCTCCAGTCCATGCAGGAGTACCGCGTCACCGCCGGCGGCACCACCTATCCGCTGGACCTGCCGTTCTTCGTCCTGGCCACCCAGAACCCCATCGAGCAGGAAGGCACCTACCCCCTCCCGGAAGCGCAACTCGACCGCTTCATGTTGAACATCGAGGTCTCGTACCCGCCCCTGGAGGACGAGGTGCAGATCGTGATGCAGACCACGTCCACCAACCGGCCCGATCCCGCCAAGGTCATGGACGGACCCGCGATCCTGGGTTACCAGGAACTCGTGCGGCGGGTGCCGGTGTCGCCCTTCGTGGTGAACTACGCCGTGTCCCTGGCCCAGGCCACCCGGCCGGGCAATCCCCAGGCCCCCGACGTGGTCAAGAACTACGTCGAATGGGGCGCGGGGCCGCGGGCGTCGCAGTTCCTGGTGCTGGGCAGCAAGGCCCGCACCATACTGGACGGGCGTTTCGCGGTGTCGGTGGAAGACGTACAGGCCATGGCGCCGTCGGTCATGCGCCACCGCATCATCCCCAACTTCAAGGCCCAGGCCGAGGGGCTCTCGTCGCTGGATATCATCGCGCGTCTGATGGAGGAGGTGCGCCCCGCCGCGGAGGGCAGCGTCGCGGCGTAGGCCGTTCGTGTGACCCGTCATTCCCGCGAAACAGGCTGTGTCAAAACACCATCCGAGAGAGGCACCAACTCCCTGAATCGTCATTACCGCGGAAGCGGGAATGACGGGTCCGGGCGTTGGTCGGCGCGCAGGCTCCACGGTTCGCATGCTGCTCCATTTCGACTACGACGGCGTCCTCGTCGACTCCTTCGACGCGCTTCTGGGCGCCTTCCGGCAGACCGCCGCGGACACCGGTCTGGGCCGCCCGCCGACCCGGCACGACTTCGAGACCATCGAGGACCTGAACGCCGCGGGCGTCGCCGCCCTGCTGGGCGTCCCCGACGATCACATCGCAGACTACACACGTCGCATCCACGAGGTGCTGGCGGCCGGCGGTTACGAGCCCGCCCTGTTTCCCGGCATCCCCCGTCTACTGAGGGCGCTTTCCGAGAAGCATACCCTCGTGGTCGTCACCTCCAACTACGATCAACTCGTCCGGCACGGCCTCGCCCGCAACGGGGTGGAGGCGTGCGTCTCCCTCGTGCTCGACGCCGGCCTGCCGGGCACCAAGAGCGACAAGATACGCCATGCTCTCGAACGTTTCGGGGTTCCGCCGCGTGAAGCCTTCATGATCGGCGACACTCGCGGAGACATCCGCCACGGGCGCGCCGCCGGGGTCCGTACCGTAGGCGTCACCTGGGGCTATCAGGCGGGCGAGACCTTGGCGTTGGAGTCTCCCGATTTCATCGTGGATGCCCCGGACGCGTTGCTTGAACTGTTGCGAGACGGCCCGTAGGCCCGCGGTTTACAGACGCGCCCCGAACGTCCTACCATAAGGGACATCTTGAACCTTGAACGCAAACCTTGAACCTGGAAGGGGGTTTCCCATGGCAGAGCGCACGGCATACGTCAACGGCGAGTTCTTGCCCGAGAGTCGGGCGAGCGTTTCCATCTACGACCGGGGTTTCCTGTCCGGCTTGGGCGTGTTCGAGCGGACGCGGACCTTCGGCGGCGAGATATTTCAACTGGACCGGCACATCGCCCGGCTCTACCGTTCGCTCAAGGCGGTGAAGCTGGATGCCGGCCTCACGGCGGACGAGATGCACGAGACCACCGTGGAGTTGGTGAAGCAGAACAAGGGGCTGCTGGGAGCGGACGAGGACTACTTCGTGGGCCACTACGTCACCCGCGGGCCGGACAAGGCAGGCCGGGCCACGGTGGTCATCCTGTGCGAACCCATCGCCTTCAACAAGTTCGCCCACCACTATATCTACGGCGGCCACGTCATCACCACGCACATCCGCGCCATCCCCACCCAGGTGTGGGACCCCAAGATCAAGAGCACCAGCCGCATGCACCTGTGGCTGGCGGAGCAGCAGGCCCAGTTGGTGGACCCCGAGGCCTATGCCCTGCTGTTGACCCTGGACGGCAACGTCACCGAGCTCACCGCGGCCAATTTCTGGATCGTGCGCAACGGGACGCTGGTCACCGCGCCGGTCCAGACCATTCTATCGGGTGTCACACGGGGCGCGGTGCTGGAGATCGCCCAACACCTCGACATCCCGGTGGAAGAGACCGACTTCCAGTTGTACGACATCATGAACGCCGACGAAGCGTTCATGACCACCACCTCACGCTGCGTGCTGCCGCTCACCCGCATCAACGGCAACGACATCGGCGAGGGCAAGCCCGGCCCAATGGTGGGCAGGCTGCAAAAGGGCTGGACCGAGGTGTTCGGGCAGGATTTCGTCGTCCAGGCACTGAAGCACCTCGACAAGGACAAGGTGCCGGAGGGCGAGGCCGTGCCGCTGTAGCGGGATTGGGATCCGCCGGCGCGTGTCGTTTCGACCCCGTTCGTCCTAAGCCCTTCGACAAGCTCAGGACAGGCGTAGCGGAGCGCTAGCGAAGCGGAGTCGAAGGACCGCGGGACATCTCGCCGCCCAACGTCTTCAGCGCGAACTCCCGGTTTCGGCCGTAGACGTTGACGATGAGCTGGCTGAGGCCGTCCACCTCCGCCAGCTCGGCGATCTTGCCCGCACAGTCGTCGGGCGTGCCCGCCAGAGTCATCTCCCGGAACAAGTCGTCGCCCAGTGCCGAACGAAGGGTGCGCGCGAGATCATACTCGTGGTCCTGCCGCGTCACCCCGTCAAGCACATGGGCGCGCAACTCCTCCGACAACAACGGTCCTGAGGCGCCCAGCACCTCCGGCGGAACCCGCAACGCGGCTTTGAAAAGGGTCCGCCCTACCTCGGGCGCCAACGCGTCCATCGCCTCTTCCGTGGTATCGCCGACGACGCAGTGAGTCCAGGCGCAGATGTGGAGCGCATCCGGTTCCCGCCCGGCCCTAGCCGCCCCTTCCCGAATTCTCCCGATGGCGTAGCGCAGGAAGCGGGGCGACCCGCCCGGGCTGATGATGGCGCCGTCTGCGGCCGCCCCGGCAAGCTCGAACGTCCGCGGCCTCTCGGCCGCCAGCAGCAGCGGGGGCTTGACGTCGGGTACCGCCGGAAGCGCCAGGCACCGGCCGTTGTACGGCACGCTTTCGCCCCGAAGGAGCCCCTGCACCACGTCGATGCTCTCCCGGAAAGCGTCGAAACGGTGCGGCTTCCGGCCGATGAACTTCACGGCGCTGTCGCCGAGCCCGACGCCGAACTTGACCCGGCCGCCGGTGAGGATGGCCAGGGTCGCGAAGCCGTTGGCCACCACCGTGGGGTCGCGGGTCTGGGTATTGGTCACCGCCAAGCCGACGACGGCCCGCGACGTGGCCATGGCGCAATAGGGCAGGGAAACGTAAGGCTCGGCGCACCGTGGCGAATCATACAGCCACACGTGGCTGAAGCCCGCCTCCTCCGCCTGCCGCGAATGTTCCGCAAGCACGGACGGATGGCGCGCGCGCAGGCCAAGGCCAAGTTCCAATCGGTTGTCTGCCACCACTTACCCTCCAGGCACGGCAGAGCGTCGATACCACTTCACATCCGTCCTTGTAAAGCGGGCCGGCGAGCAGCCCGTCATCGCGGTTTTGGCCGATGGAGAGGCGTTCCCAAGACATACCACGCGGTGTATGGTCCACACGTGACGTTCATTACTTCCTTTGGCCAGTGTTCCCTCGGAACGAGGAGCATCTGGGGCGGCGACGCGCTGACCGAGTGGGGAGCGCCCTTCTGGGAACTCTCCACCGCTCAGGGGCTCGAACTGCTGGAGCGCGCCGTCCACAGCCACATCGTCACGAACCGGCACGGCGTCCCACTGATGGTCGAGCGTAACGCGGGGCTCGTCGTCGAGGTCACCGACGGCGATACCCTCGGGTATCGCGGCAACCTCTTCTACGATCTGGCCAAGAACGCGGTCATTCGGCTCGCCTACGCGATGGCGGCCGACCTGCACGCGCACCGGGTGACGGCGGTGGCGCTC
>JAPPNE010000037.1 GCA_028818775.1 Deltaproteobacteria bacterium
GCCTTCACCCCCGACTCTCTCTGAAAGTCAACGTGCCCTAGCCGCACCGCTTACGATGTACCGCAGCCACGCCATGTGCATCGCCGAGGTGAGTAGCGCGAAATCCACCAGCGAGGCGTTGCTCAGGATGCGAACAAGGTTGCTGGGAATGGTCGGCGGTTCCAACCAGCCGATTGGAGCGTATTCCCGCCGTTCCGAACTGGCTTCGGGAATGACCAAGAACGGTGTGGTCGGGATCACCTCGACATTGTACCGAGTCGGATAGTCGGCGATTGCCAACGTGCTCTTTCGCTTGCTCTTCGCCCGAAAGCGCCTTACTGCTGCCATACGCTCCCGCACGCGCGGAAGAATCCTCAACGTTGTCGGCGATGCTTCCTGCAACGCCAGAATCCATCTTTCACCGCCTTGCAGGTACTCGCGAGCACCTACATAAGGACGAACAAATCGCGCAGCACCCGGCTCGGCCTTCAATAGATCGGCACGTTCCTCCGGGTTGAGGATGTATTCGCCGTCATCAATGGGCTGGGTTCCGCTGATCAGCCTGCCCACGCCGTTGATCGGCGCGCTTTCCTCCCGCACCACCAGATGCGGGTCGGAGAGCCCACTTGCGTCGAACAAATAGGGTGACAATACGGCGTGGCCGCTTTCCTCCGGCTCGCCGTTGATGTCGGGATAGCTGAACAGGCGCTTCTCGTTTCTTACGGCCTCCCTCCGGTCGAGGCCGAGGATGACGACATGCACATGCGCCTTGCCTCGTGCGTCCGATCCCCACGCGAAAGTGCGATGCGCGAAGGCGATCTCCAGCTTGCAGCGCTCGAAAAGGATCGGCCAGAGTTGCGCGACCTGTTCGCCTTGTGTGATCGAGTTGGTGGCGACGAAGCCGAGCCGGGCCGTGCTGCCCTTCACATACTCCCCTGCCTTGATGAACCACGCGGCGACGTAATCGAGCGTACCGCCGCCCTTGCCGAGCGCCGCGATCCCGCGTACCTGGGCGCGCTGCTCCGCCGTCTGATACTTCGCGCCCACAAAAGGCGGATTACCCAACACGAAGGAGCAACGGTCCGGCAGCAGCAACTCAGACCAGTCCGCTTCCAACGCGTCGCCGTGGACGATGTGCGGCGACTTCGCAAGCGGGATGCGCGCATACGACTGGCCGAACTCCAGGCTGAGCCGGTTGTTCATGATGTGGTCCATCATCCACAGTGCGGTCTCCGCTATGCGTGACGGGAACTCGCCTAGCTCGATCCCGTAGAACTGGTCCACGTCCACCACCGACTGCCATGCGGTATCGAGCACCACCTGCGTGGGCGCGGCGGTCGCGTCTCGAATTTCCCGGATGACCTCGATTTCGAGCAGCCGCAGTTCCCGGTAGGCGATGATGAGGAAGTTGCCGCAGCCGCAGGCCGGATCCAAGAACGTCATGCCGCCGAGCTTCGCTTGAAACCGTCGAAGCTCAGCCAGACGCCTACTGTCCTTGCGAGACTTCAATCGCTCGAACTCGGCTCGAAGGTCGTCCATGAACAGCGGCTCGATCACCTTGAGGATGTTCTTCTCGGTCGTGTAGTGCGCTCCCTGGGCGCGGCGTTCCGCCGGGTCCATCACCGACTGGAAGAGCGCGCCGAAGATCGCAGGCGAGATGTTCGACCAGTCAAAGCGGCAGGCATCCAGCAGTGCGCCGCGCATCGCTGTGTCGAACGAGAACGTCCGCAGGTGTCCCTTGAACAGATCGCCGTTGACGTAGGGGAATCGCGCCAAGTCTTGATCAAGCGTGGCGGGACGCTGGTCTTCCGGCGTGTCGAGCACCTCGAACAGTTGTGCGAGCCACGGACCGAGATCGGCTCCGTCCTCGCCGGTGCGTGCCTCGACGAAATCCAAGAAGATGTCGCGCGGCTCGAACACTCCGGTGTCGTCCGCGAACATGCAGAACACGATCCGTACGAGGAAGCGTTCCAGATCGTGCCCTCCGTGGCCCGCGTCCGCGAGCGCATCGTGCAGCCGCCCGACCAGCTCGGCAGCCTCAATGTTCGCCGGGTCCTGATCACGGAAGGTCCGACGCTGCACGCCGAGGATGAAGCCGAACGCCTCGACATGGACGGGCAGGTCCGCCAACGGGAAAGTGACGGCCTCTCGCTCGTCGAGATCGTGAAGCTCGAAGGTCTGGAAGTCGCTTACCAGTATGAAGCGCGGACGGTCGCGCTCCGGTAGCGCGTCGAAATACTCCCCTGCCTGTTCGTATGCCGCGTTCAGATTGCGCCCGGCGCTCTTCTGTTCGACGAGCAGGACGCCCGGCCAGAACAGGTCGATGAAGCCCGATCGGTTGTCGAGCTTCGCGACATGGGCCTCGTAGCGCGCGACGCTTCGCCGTTGAACTCCGAACACCTGGAAGAAGGCGTTGTAGAAGCTCTGGGTCTCGCCCTTCTCGTAGGCCGCGTCTCGCCAATCATTGGCGAAGGCCGCGGCGCGGGCGCGAACTTCGTTCCATGACAGGCGCATGGCCTAAATGCTGTCCTGATCGAAGTAGTCCTGGTCGATCCGCTTTATCTCAAAACGGTCGCGGGTGCGCACGCCGACGTTGTGCTGGACCATGAGACGGGCCAGTTCTTCGCCATCGATCAGGACGATGCGCTTGGGACTTCGCTCTACGTAGTCCCTAGCGGACTTCGTGAAAACGGCGGTGGTGACGAATACGCCCTTGGTCGTACCTGCTGCGTCGATGGCGCCCGCGAAGTTGCGGAGATCACCTTCGCCGACGGCCCTCCCCTCGGCGTACTTCTTGGCCTGTACATAGACCTCGTCCAGGCCGAGCGCGTCTTCCCGGATGGTGCCGTCAATGCCCCCGTCGCCAGTGCCGCCTGTCACGCGTCCCCTGTCGGCATCCCCGCCGCCATAGCCCATGGAGCGAAGCAGATCGACGGCTACCTGCTCAAGAACCGCGGGAGCTGCTCGACGGACCCGGTCCAGTAGTTCAACCTCCAGCATCGCGCGCATCTCATCGGCGGCGCGGGTCAAGGTTTCCTCTGGAGTCTCCTTCGACCCGTCGCTCTCGTGCGCCGGATCGATTCGTGGCTGTCTTTCTCGCATCTTCCAGTCGGCGAATGCGGGATAGGTAGCAAGCACATGGTCGTCGACACGTTCCAAGCCCCGTGCCAGAAGCCGCCCGCCTTCGTCCGTCAGCCGGTATACGGCGCGGCGAACCCGTTCTACCAGCCCGGCGCGCTCCATGCCGAGCAGCGCCCAACCCACCCGGTTCGACAACACCGTCTGCCGGCCGCTTGGCAGCTTCTCCGATACCTCTTGGTCGGTCAGCTTTTCGGAGACGGCGACGCGTTCGCGGATTTCGCCAAGCGGGCTCTCCGCCCCGTCGGCAAGCGCCTTGAGGGTGGGAAGCATGAGCGACTGATAGTCACCGATCGGCATCGATCACCACCCCGTCACGCCACCGACTGTCTTGGAGTGACACGTTCGGCGATCTCGCAGCCAGTCTCGATCTCGGCCCGGCGAATCTCCCAGGTCTTTTGCAAGTTCATCCACAGTTGCGGTGTCGTCCCGAAATACCGCGCCAGACGTAGCGCCGTGTCCGCGCTGACGCCTCGCTGCCCGTTCAGGATCATCGTGACGCGGTTCACGGGGACTCCCAGCGCGTTCGCCAGCGCCTTGGCCGTTAGGTCGAGTTCTTCAAGTTCGTCGCGCAGTATCTCGCCCGGATGCACCGGCCTCATGCCGTTCCTCAAGTTCATGTTCGGCCCCCTTAGTGATAGTCCACAATCTCCACGTTGCACGGCCCGTCGTCGGTCCATCGGAAGCAGATTCGCCACTGAGCGTTGATCCGAATGCTGTACTGTCCGGCGCGGTCACCGCGCAACGCCTCAAGCCGGTTACCCCGCAACGCGGAAAGGTCTCGCAACGTCTCCGCGCTGTCCAGCAAGACCAGACGCCGCGCCGCCTGATAGGCGAACCCTTGAAACGCCGCGACGCGGTGCCCTTCGAAGAAACGTTGCGTCTCCCGGTTCCCGAAACTCCGGATCATGTGCGCCACACTCTAATCCATTTTACGTTCTCCGTAAACCCATATCGAGGATCGCCACCGTGACCACGGCTAGTAGCACCTAGTTGTCCGCCCCGGTGCGGCAATAGCTGGTCGCCGCAGACTAGACGGATTCCGGCGAGCCGGCATCCTTCTTCATCGCATCGTGTCCCCTAGTTCCCTTCTCGCCTAGCTCAACGCCGCGTTCAATTCCGTCATCTGTGCGTCGGTCCGGCTAACGTCGGGATGAGCTGACCTCGCCAGTCGGCGCCACGCGGTGTTGACTTCGTAAACGGACGGCTTCTCGCCCTCGTTGAATCCCAGGACGTCGCGCCAAGGTCGCTTCGTAGGAGGTCGAGCCTTCCGGTTACCGCCACCGCGTCCTGCTTGACGCCGCGCGCCCTGAGGATCATTGCGTTTTGGCGACCTGCGAAGCCGGTTTGTAGTGGTTTCTTCCACCGTCCGGACATTTCACATAGGAAAGCGAACCAGAGGATGCAGAGGACCAGTACAATGGCGATGTCTAAAGAGTCTGGTTTCGACACAGAAACCAGAGCAACCACGGGCGGGCCAACTACAACGGCGATCACAATGATGGCATTGATGATCTTGAGAGTGTCGTTCATCCCGCCAAAGATGGACCAGTGGTTGTCAACCCTTTCTTGACCGGGCCATCTTCGCCGGCGGCGGGGGCTCAAACCCCAGCCCGGCCTTGGGTCCTAGCCGAGTACGCGCGCGCCATCTCCGGCGCCCACTCAGCCAGCTTGCGGCGGTTGGGGTCCCTGTTGTTGAGATCATGACCAGATTGGCCCTGCCAGCAATACACCAAGGGTGAAGCCGACGGAGAGTCCCACGACGACACGATATCATCGGCATGCAGAACACAACAGAGGACAAGGCCGGGACGGATCGCCTCTACCAGTTTGCTCACCGGTGCGAATTCACGCTGGCACAGTCTTGCTAGTTTGGCTTCGGCCCGGCGGACCCCACTCCCACGGTGAATCGCAACCCGACACTTCGCAAGGTTGGTCCATGCGATCTCCCTCCCGCTCACGCCAATCTTGCGTCGTAGGCTTCCGGGTCGAACCCGGCGAAGTCGAACAGGCACACGCCTCCCAAAGTTCGGACATACGGCCAGCCCTCCGGACCAATTAGGGTTCCCCACCGCTCATCCTCCCCGAGTGGCGGATTCGACAGAATGGCCTTCCGCGACCTGATTCCTTCAAATCGTTCTTCGCTCGTCGTGTGCCACAGGCCACCACGTAGCGTCTCCATTGCTTCCTTAGCGTCCAATGTCATCCGTCCCTAGCCACCGGAATACGCCGCATAGGACTCCACTTGAGGACCCCCCACAAGTGGCCGGCAACAGCGGCATGCCCGCAACCAGCGGCGTTTCCGTAGTCATGGAGCGGCGACATTCGCGTCCGGCTTTACCACGATGTCCGACACCTTGTGCCGAACCTCCATTCGAGTTCGAAGCCCGCTGGGGCGAGCGCTACCCGGCGGTGGTCCCGGCTTGGCGGCGGGCCTGAGAGCATGTGGTACTGATGTTCGCCTTCCCGCCGGCCATCCGCAAGATGATATACACGACCAACGCTCTGGAGAGCCTGCACCGGTCGTTGCGCAAGATCATCAAGACTCGGGAAGTTTCCCGACCGACTAGGCGGCGGCAAAGTTACTGTTCCTGGAGATCCGAAATGCCGGGGTCCGTTGGCGGCGCCCTATTGACTAGACCGGTGCGATGGGGCAGTTTGCCATTCTGTTCGAGGATCGCTTTCCGGGCCACCGATCGCTGAGTCTGGACAGCCCTATGCCCTCGGCGCCGCTCACACAGAACTCCGGACACACCCCCGGCTGTACCTCAACCCAATCTGTACACACAGTTACCGAAATCCGACCAAAATCTTTTCCGCGATGTCTCGCGATATAGTCTCGCCTGCCTCCAGCCCAAATCGCCTAAACGCCCGCTCAAAAACACGCTTACAGTCAATGAAAAGGTTTCGTGGCGTCAGAGCGGTTGTGTTTTCGATAATAAAGTCAATCGCTTCTTCCTCGAACGGGAAAAAGGTTCCCGCATGCCCCGAGTCCTCGACTCTGGAATGATCCAGTTGAGACCTGAGAAATTCCTTTGCCTCCGAATCCTCAAGCATCGGCACTTCAATGTATGGCATCGTCAATCTCTTCAGCAAATGCTGTGACATGATGGCCTCAATGAGCGCCGTGGCCGCCGAGAAACTAATCAAGAGCCCAAACCGGTACGGAAGCCCGTTAATCAGTTCCCGCAAACCGCTAAATACAAGCTCGCTTTCCGTAGCCTTGGCGTCTATGAGAAGCTCACCTTCATCCAAGAACAAATACACAGACTCATAGATCCTCTCGCTAGGCCGTAACTCCGCGGTGACGACACGGAACAGGTCAGCCAGCACCTTCGCCGCCAAAAAATCTGAATCGATCTTCCCATCATACTCGTCACCACTACAGTTTTCTTGTCCGCTCAGAAATCGCAGGACCCGTTCTTCTTCATCCACACCCCGTCGCAACAGACGGACCATGCTTCTGTCCTGCGCGGGAAGGTCTCCCATCGTCGGCTCCACGAAGGACGACCTGTCCGCCACGTAACCCACTCCCGCCGCCTCCGCCCGCTCTCCAATGGTCTTATCGGTCTTGTCCCTTACCTCACTGCAGATCTTCCGTAGCACATCCCGTCCAACACAATGTATGATGTACTTATATAACTCCAAGAAATTCAGCTTCGCGGCGACTCTCGGCCGCTCAAGATAGACGGCTAACGACCGAAACTCTTTTGCATCCTCATCCACCAGCGTCTTCAGATACCTTAATGCATGACTCTTTCCTGCGCCGTACTCTCCGTGAAGTACCGCGAATTCCGTCACACCAATATCCCTCGCCCGAACCCCCTTGACTAGATCAATCAGGTGCTCCTGAAGTGCACGCCGTCCCGCCCAATTGCGCACTGGCCCGTCCGGCACTATAGGGAACGGATCCTGCCGTAGATCGAAATCTGCTAGTTTCATGTCGCTTCCTCCGCCCCTTTTGGCATCTCCCTCGCCAGCCATGCCTCGTACCTAATAGTCCCGGCGCTATTGAGCATGCGCTCGATCTCACGATGGCATGGTGAGTTCACGCCCACACCTTCCATCTCCGCTACTAATTCGTGGTTCCGTCGAAAACCTCCTAACGTGAAGTTCGACGATCCAACAAAGCTCCGGAAATGACCCTTTCGGTATTCCATATGATAGAGCTTAGCGTGTAAGAATGGATTGGTCAGGACAAACACTTCAACGTCATTCACCGCGAGTCTCTTGGCCGCTTCCACGGATAGAACCGAGTTCCCGTGACCTGGTGGCCGTGTGATTACTCTGATCACGTCGACTCCCTTCTTCCGCTGAAACTCGCAAAAATACACGATGTCTCGAAACGGTTCTGGCATTTTATCAAAATACGGTGAACATATGACCAGCTTACTTATCGGTTCGCTGAGAGAATAAAGAAATCGTCTGTAAAACTCTTTGGTGTACAGGACATCCTTTGCTGTGAGGGTTTCCAAGGCGCGTTCTTCGCGGATCACGACACACCCTTCCATTTGTAGAAACCGATCTGCCCTCTCTTCGCAGACAGGCGTTCGAAGTCAACTCGATAACGGGGGAATAGGGCGGAGAGGACTTCCGCCCACCGATAACTTCGCCCATCAGCGAACATCCTATACTTGATGTACTCGATCGGCAAGAGCAGGGTGGCTTGCGCGGCGTGGATGAGTTTCACCGATTTATAACCTCTCTTCATAATGTGTACCGTATCCGCAATCAGTTGATCGATCTCGGCATTCGTCGGTGCCGCGTATTCGGCAGCCATTCCATACGTGTCCTCGAACGGCCCCGGCAACCGTTGCTCCAAAGAAATCCCTAAGTCACGTTGCGTCGTTTGTTTCGGCCCTAGCCAGAAATAGTGTCCGTCTGGGGTCAAACTGCGGCGTGTTGCCGCGCCAAAAGGTGTGAGTGCCTTGGATTCCGCATCAAGCAGGCCGAGTTGGCTGAGCCAACCGTGTCGCGGCGTTGTGTGATGTTTAGCTGTCTTCACTGATAACTCCTCGATCCTTGGTCGTGGTTCCCCCCGTTGGGGATCCCTAAGCCAAGGGACATTCAAGGCGATGCGCTTGAATAACAACTGCTCAGGGAACGCCTCCAGCAACCACTTGGCGCGCCTTGCGCGAAGTCCCTGTTGAAATGCCAAGTAATGCGCATGCAACGACTCGCTTCGCGCTCGCGAAAAAAAATCGATGACCGGAAACAGTGCGTCCGAGTCTGCAAACAGAACGGTCTTGGTCAGATAGTAGTGAAAGAACGATTCATCCTCCGACCCCTTGGCTCCCAACAATGTCCGCCCTACTTCCGTAGGGGCAAATCTCCGAACCTGCGCTTGTTTGGGTGAAACTGTCTCCAACAGCCCCATGGCTTCTGCGAAGTTAATGACCTCTTCAAGGTACTCCTGGCTCAATGCCTTCGTATTTCCACCACTTGCTTCTCGCGGAGAAACCGCCAGCCGTGCCTTCTCGACCAACTCGGTTATGTATGCCGAGGGCGCATCATCGAACGCACTGAGTGTTGATACGATTCTTTCTAGGTAGTACGCGCCAGTCGTGTACCCGATATGGCGTGAAAGGGCCCGCGCGAGGTCCTGTTCCAACTCTGTTCTGTCGCGAGTGTCTCTCAATTTGGGTTGTCTCCGCCGTGAGCGGTGCAGCGCGGTCGTATTTTAACCAAGAGGACACGACCACTCGCGCTGTCGGCCAACACGGCTTCTCCGGGTGACAGACTTCGAATAACGTCGCCGATTGACGACACCCGTTCGTCGTCAATGTCATAGTCCACGGTGTTTCTTGTGGGCATTCGATTCATCGCGGCTGTGAGATCCGCCTCGAAACCCAACATATGCGTAAACGTCATGTCCACTTGGCTCATCAGCTTTGAATTTACCGCGGAGGGTTGCTGGGTGGCAAAGATCAAAGACAGGCCGGCGTCGCGCCCTCTCTTGACATAGTCGATTAGCGGGCCAGTTGCCGCCGTGGTCCCGTCCGACGGTACGAGCACATGAGCCTCATCTAAGACCATCCAAAGTCTTCCCGCGAGAGTTTCCCCATTTCCGCTTGACTCGGCACCGGTACGGCGTCGGACTTTTCTACTATGGTGACTTCTGCCCATTTTATCTGCGACAAGTCGACCTATAACCCCTACTATGAGCCCCCTCATGGCGTCAGAAACATTCCGCATGAGAATGACAGACAAACTGTTCGGCTTGAGCATCCTTCCGACATCCACTCCGTGTTCGGCGATGACCCCGGTTTTAGCCAAAGCCTCTAACCGCCATTTCAATGCATCAATAGTCCCCAGATGGTAGTTCACCAACGACCCTTGACCCTTGCACGCCCTAGCTAGCGCGGCCGGTGTCTTGTCTTTCTGGACTTCCAGGAGATTGAGGAGCGCCTGGCCCATGGGGCTGAAGCGGTCTACATCTAGAATTGCAAGATAATCCGCGTCACTCATTTGGGAGGCTGCCAATGAAAACGACTTCGCTCCAGGCACGTCGGTGTCGCTTGCGGCCGGCACAAGCACCGAAACGTCGTCGAGCCGCCCCGGCGTCAAACCCCACCTGTTCAGTTCCCCTATCTGATCCACGTCACCGACATATTTGGGATCCGGTTCATACATCAATGTCCAGAACTGATCTTGCACGTCGAATACGATTGCGGCGTGTTCCTCGCCTATCCCTGCAGAGGCACGGTTTGACCTATGTATCTCCTCCAGAAACACACCCAGATCGAAACTCTTTCCGCTGCCTCTGTTGCCGAACACCCCTATTACATGGGGAAAACTGATATCGCAGCAGACCCCGTAATCCAATACTGTCGATGTTCTCCCCTGTTCAATCACCTTCCCCACAAAGGCGGTTGACGCCCCATCACGCCCCCGCGCCCCTACAACCACGCGCCTACCCTTGTGATCCACACGAAAATTGTTTCGGCTCTTCGTGTGGAAGCGCGCCTTGGTGAACACTTTCCTATACTTCACGTTCCACCCTCGACCACGGGCTGAACAATCGGTGGATTTCCCCTGCGCAACAGAATGACTTGCGACGGCCGCAATATCTCAAAGAGGCGTTCGTACGCCGCAGTCGAAACCAGCACGGCAACACTCATCTTCTTCGCTAGTCGTCGCAGTCCTCTGCACACCGCCGCCACAGTATGACGGTCTAGCGGTTCACAAAAGTTGTCTATATATAGGATGTCCGGTCGATGCAAGAAAGCTCTCGCGATCTTCAGCCTGTATTGTTGCCCGGAGCTCAGACTCCTTACCTGCCGAACAAATAATTGCGGTTCCGCAAGACCACAATGGGCACAAACCTCGAAAAAAAAGTCCAGGTCCAATCTGTCAATCTGTTCCAAAGCAGTTCGCTCAAGGTCCAATTGCTCAACGCCTTCAACTCGTGCGTTTATGTTCACTCGACCACCAAAGCTCATTGCTCCCCCGGCGGCCTCACCCGTCGTTGAATCTTCCTGCGTGGTAGGGTCGCACAATGCACGTATCGCGTGGCCGAACAAACTCTTGCCGGAGCCACTGGCCCCGCAAACCATGGTGACCGTACCCTGTTTCAACACAAAAGACGTGGGTTGTATTATTTCCGCCTCCACCGTGGCGCCCACAAAACCGAATGCGTCTTGTATGCGTCGACTGTCGTTCGACTGGGCCAGTTCCGCCGAGGCCGATACCGCGACCCTTTCAAATACAAACTCCTTATGTGGATTCCGGGTTGTTCGGACAGGTTGCTCTTCTTTCCGGTTTAACACGGCCCCGCGTGACTGTAAGTAGTCCCTGGCTTCGGGTGTCAAGCCTGCGGCATAACAAGGTTTTGGACGTCTATTTAACCGATAAAGCGCCTCCCACGTGTCTTGGTCGAGGTGTTGTGGCTCATAGTGCAGTTCACCTATCACCTGTCCGAGGCTGCGATTTCCGGCTCGCATATACTTGATTAACTGCGAGGCGTAACCTCTCTGCATCGTCATGACGCCGCCCCCACCTTGCGGCATGGCCCGCGCGCCGTCGCGGGACAGGGCCTTCTTAACCAGGTAAGTCATGTCTTTGGAGATACGGTGCGCGTTGCCTTCCGTTTCGCCGAGATAGACGAAGTCGTCACCGACGAATTTATAATACCGCAGCATATCGGCGGTGATCTCCAAGAACCGGGGCCTATACCCTCCGTAATGCCAATGTTGAGCGGCGTATTCCATCGCTGCCTTCAGGAAATGGCGGGCGAGCCCTAGGCCGCGGATTTCTGGATGAATGACGAATCTCGATATCCTTGCGACCATATTCGAATATTTTTTGGTGGCAGTGCGATTCCACTCTGACCAACCATGACCAGCGGCTTCTCTATACGGGTGGCTGAAGAACCGCTTGCGTGCGGTATTTGCGATCATGCTCGAAGAAACTTCTATAAAACCTAGTACCTGTGGCAGGTCCCACGTCGTAGCGACACCGATTAGCGGAACGACACGTCCGGCACCGCCACCACCGCGATAGTGAAACTTACGCAACGCATGAAATAACGATAATTCGTCGTCAGACTCAATTTCTTTGAATTTGATCTGGTGTGTTTCTCTAGCGACACGCCACGTGGTATCCTTCGTCCATGCCCGGCCGACCTCAACCCAAGACCTATCCTTCTTGGCGAATACGAAGAGGTTCTCGTGTTGGTGAAATACGAGGTCGCCCTTGCCGACCGGGATGAACCGCCTACACTCGATGACCTCTCCAGTAGAGAGTCGCAATACAGCGGTGGTAGTGCGCAATGCTCGACTGACGACGGTCGCGCCTTGCTGACCTTCTGCTATTCGGGTGGCGGTCGGACTCGCCATGTTAAGGTCCGGTGAACTGCAAACCAACCGGCCGAAACAACAGGTGTGGTCGGCGCTGGCTGCTCAACAACACGACGGCGTAACGAGATCTTTTCATACAAGCGCTCCGCAGTGGCACGATTTGGCGTGACTGCGTAGTGGGGCTTTGTTCGAAAAGCGGCCACTGCATGACATGCCGCGCGCGGTGCCACCTAGACGTCCGGGCGCAACACCGACCATGGTCGATCGGCGTTGGGGGTAGCGTCGAATCTCGGAATCGAGACACTCAAGGGCGCGCGGTGCCGAGCTCGACGCCCTCGGCAGATTCCGGGTCGTTACCCCATTGAGGCACGGTGCTCCTCGGGCGGCTGGCGCGCTCACGTGTCGCGGATGGTACCACGAAACACGCCCGACCGCGAAGGGGCCACCGAACTACGAAGGCCCGGGCGTTGCAGTCGCCCGCAGTGTCCTGCCAGAGGTGCTCCACCTCCGAGTCATTGACAAGTAGGCACAGGCATTCCGCAGGTGTACCTAACTGATTTTGCTTGATTGTTTGACGCTTGGAAACCGACCGACGGGTGTGGGATTGTTCCGTTGCATGCGCGGCGGACACGGCCGCTCAAACACCGCTAGGGCTAACCGTCGGAAGTCCCGTGGTCTGTTCCAGCCGGGGCGCCCGGACAGAGTGCAGGACCTACGCCTAGCGGCAGTATCTCTTCACACTTGGTGCACCCGATAAGCTGGATCATCTCGGTCCTCGGGATCGGCGCCCGACTGATCCGCGAGCCGACCACGTCGCCGGCGGGAACCTCGACGCGAAGGTATTCACCGGCCTGCGCATCTGGATGCAGCTGCATGGCCGTGCGAACGGTGACAAGGCGCGCGCTCGTCGATCCGGCCGCCATGAGCCGCGCAACATTTAGGCCGCCATCCGGCCGAACCGGCTGCTCGTGGCCGAGGGCCTTTTGCAGCGACCGGCGGGCACGGAGCCGTACACCCCGCAACTGATCGGGGCAACGCCTAGTAGCTTCCCGCTCATCGCTCGTCATCACGTCCCCTTCCCTAACGGGCCGCCGACGACACGCGACTTTTTTCCCGCATTGCTGCGCAACCCGACGCAGGAAAGGCTTCATTCTTGCGTAAAGTGTAGGCTTTACACGACTAAAACCTTTTCCCAACCGCTCTGGATTCGCTTATTTTCCCACCATGACAACGATCACGCCACGGTCATGCCGTTGGACGATCGGCGGCATTACGCCGTTCCGAACTGGCAGACCCGTCACGGCATGAGCGCCCCGCGCTTCGCGCTCCCGCAGGCGCGGGGGATGCCTGGCACGGTTGGGACAGGACCGTGCCGGAGCCCTGGGCGGGCGCATCCCGAGCGCGTCCGGGACGGCGGCGCCGCAGGCAGTGCCGTGAGCGGTGCGTCTTCAGGCGCGGGGACGGCGAAACATGTCCGATACGCAATGGCCGTCGGGAATGGTCCGGCTCGGATTGCTCAGCGTTGTAGCCGTGGCGGTGCTGGTGGCGGGGATCCTGCTGGCGCGCAACACCACCGGGCACGACTGGTATTCCGCCGGCAAGCTGACCCTCCACCAAGCCATGCTCACCATGGGCTTCAGCGAGCACAAGGCGGTGGCCTATCGCACGAGCCACGGCGACACCTGGAACATCATCCGCGTCGTCCTTGTCGGGCACGGACCGCTCATACGGGCGCGGCGACGCATCCTGACGACGATCTGGGAAGGCCTGATGCTGGGCGCCGGCGCCGGCGGGACGGTGTTCTGCCTGATGCTGCTCGGCGCCGCGGGCCATTGGCGCCGCGGCGGCCGGACCGTGGCGACGGTGGAGCCAGCGTCCGGAGTCTACCCCTACCGGCCTCCGCCGGCATGGGGCGGGGCTGGACGCGCACGGGGCTGGTTCCGGCCTCGCAGCCGGGCCGGGCTGGTGGTGATCCCGGTGGCGGAGATCGAAGACGTGGAGAGGTTTGTTGCGCACGGTGAGTCCCCCAGGCCGGTGACCGCCGTCGAGCCCGGAGCGGACGCGGTGGAACACCCGCCGGCCCTCCCGGCTGCCGGCCCAGGGGACGGCGCGGAGATCGAATCAACCCGGGAGAAGGACGCGGCGAAGCCCGCGCCGGGAGGGGCGGGCAAGCAGGCCTCCCGACCGCGGCGCGGTCGCGGAACCTTAAAGAGCGACGGCAAAACATCCGCCAGGCGGCAGACCCACTTGCGCCGGAAGCCGGACGGCGACGGGGACTTCTTCTGATGGTCGCCTCGATCGGCGCGGTCGCGAGCCCGTCTCAGGGCGCGAGCTACTACGAGCGCGACGGCTACTATACCAGGGACGATCCGGCACACCGCGCCGCGAGCGCCTGGACGGGCAAGGGCGCGGCAGGGCTGAGCCTCGAAGGCCCTGTCGATCCGGAAGTCTTCAAGGCAGTACTTGAAGGGGAGGTCCCCGACGGGTCGGGCCGCAAACTGGGCCGCAAGACCCGGGACGGCGAGGTCCAACACCGTCCCGGCCGCGACCTCACCTTCTCCGCTCCCAAGTCCGTCTCCCTCGCCGCGCTTATCGGCGGCGACGCGCGCATCGTCGATGCCCACGACCGGGCGGTGATGCGCGCGCTCGACTGGTTCGAGCGGAACGCCGCCGAGACCCGCACGCAGGACACGGGGACCGGGCAAATGGTCCGCGTACGCGGCCAGAAGACCGTGGTCGCCACCTTCAGGCACGGTACCTAGCCTATAGATTGACAGATGCGCGCCGAGTTGCACCAGGACAGTGATAACTTGTTGTATATTAGCTATTTATAAGTAAATGGGAGCCCTTGCATTCGCGTCGTGGATGCGGCTTCAATACTCCTGGATTTGATTCCAGTCGCTTGCGGTTCGATTACGAAAACCGTGCCGACGGAAACACGAGAACAATGAGAAAACGAGAAAACTACTGTGGCCTACGGTGCTCATAATGTCGATGGGTGAAGGAACCGCCGAGCCTGTCCGTACGTGGCCCGGCAGAATGCGTAAACGTCTCTGTCCCGACCACGGCATCGGCGCAGATGATCGAATGGCAAGGTAGCAAGCAGTAAACCGGAGTCACGCCATGTCGGAGAAGAACGACCGGAAGCTCACCAAGCGCACCATCGACGCCCTGGCGGCAACAGGCAAGGACGCCGTCTACTGGGACAGGGATCTTCAGGGGTTCGGCGTAAGGGTCTACGCCAGCGGCCGCAAGGTTTTCGTGGTCCAGACGCGCGGCCCGCAGGGTCCGAGACGCGTCACCCTCGGGCGCTGCGGCCGGGTGTTGGCGGACGCCGCCCGCAAGCAGGCCGCCGAGGCGATCGACCGCATCAAGCGGGGTCTG
>JAPPNE010000038.1 GCA_028818775.1 Deltaproteobacteria bacterium
CCCCCCCCCCCCCCCCCCCCCCCTCCGCCCCCCTGCCTTGTTTTTTTTTTTTTTTTGGGGGGGCTCGGGGGGGGGGGGCGCCCGCGGCCCGCCCCCCCCCCCCCCCCCCCCCACGACAATGGGGTTGGTCTATTTCTTGCGGGCCAGCAGCGCGGGGATGTACTCGTTCTTGAGCCAATCCCACCCCGGCGACGGCTGGAGCAGGGTCTTGGTGACCTTGTCGGCGTCCGGACCCTTGATGTAGTCCAGCTTGAGCCCGAAGATCTTTTCCCACTCCTTCACGTAAGCCGGATCGGAGTACATCTTGTCGAAGGCGGCCCGGATGATCGCCACGCGGTCCGCCGGCGTGCCCGGAGGCACCACCAGCGTACGGTTCAGGGTGCGCAGGGTCGGACCGGTCAGCTTGTACGCTTCCCAGGCCGCGCCCGAGGGAGCCTTGCCCTGCACCTGTTTGTAGACTTCCTCGAAGGTCGGAATGTCGGTGCCGGGAGAGCGGATGACCTTCCCGTCGGGAGTCAACACGCCACCCTGCCAGATGACGACGGCCACCCCTTCCTGGATGGAGGAATAGTACCGGCCCCCGCTGCCGAGCACGTGATGGAGGCCTGTACCGCCGACGTAGGAAACCTCTCCCGACAGGAACGCCAGGGCCATCTGGGCCGTGCCGGGGTAGCCCACCGCGAAAGTGTAGCCCTTGATGCCCAGCAGGTCGAGGCCGATGGCGTCATTCAGGAAGGACGACCCGGTGATGGAGCGCCCGGAAACCGCGATGGTCTTGGGATCGATCTTGGTCAGCTCGACCCCGGTCTTGACCTTGAGGAAGTCGCGGACGATGGCGGCGGAGGCGCCGCTGGTAGAGAAAATCGACGGCATCTTCGTCAGGTCGAAGTTGGGCTTGGGCTCCTTCAGGACCGAACTGCTCAGGTGGGTGGTGCCCATGATGGACCAGGTGAGGCCGTCCTTCTTGGCCTTGTGGTGGACGTAAGCGCCGTGGATCAGGCCGGAGGCGCCCGGCATGTTGATCTTGACTACCTTCGTGGGCATGCCGGGAAGGTACTTGCCGATCCGTCGGGCGATGAGCCGGCCCTCGGTGTCGTGACCGCCGCCCGGGGAATAGCCGGACAGGATCTGGATTCTCTTGCCTTCGGTGAAGGCCTGCGCGGAGCCGTGGACGAGAATCCCCAGCACCGCACAGGTCACGAACAACAACGACAGTCTGCGTAGGGTCATGGATTTCTCCTTCTCGCGCGGGATGCGTCGCCCCTCCGCTCAACCAACGCCTACTTGGCGGCGACAAACTTGCGGAGGTGGTCCTGCCACTCGGCGGGAGCCATGGTCTCGTCGCGGATCCGGCTCGCATCTTCAGGCGTCACGAGCACCGGCGCAAGCTTCTGGCCGAAGACCCGCTCCCAGTCCTTGACGAAGCCCGGATCCTTGGCCATCTTCCCGACCGCGTCGCGCAACTCCTTGACCTTGGCCGCGGCAATGCCCGGAGGCAGCACCAGGGTACGGGTCAGATTCGAGATGCCCAGACCGATGGCGCGCCACGCTTCCCAATCGGGCCCCGAGGGCTCCTTCTTGTGGACCGCCTTGAACACTTCATACAGCGTGGGGACATCTCCCTTTACCGTGGCGGACCGCGCGATGGTCCCGTCGCCCTTGAGGATACCGCTCTGGTACATGGGGAACACCAAGCCACGTTTGTGCAGGTCCACAAAGGCGCCGCCGCCCACCAGATGCGCGTCGCTGGCCACGAAGTAGCTCACCTCGCTCCGTTCCATGGCGGCCCGGATGGGTGAGGTACCCCCATAGGCGCACACCGCTGTGTACTTCTCGACGCCCAGGAGGCGCAGGGCCAACTGGCCGCGCAGGCACGAGGAACCCTGCTTGGAGCGGCCGGCCACCGCGATCTTCGAGCGGTCGACCTTGGTCAACAGATCGTTGGCGTTCCTGGCCCCGAGAAAGTCCCGCGTCAGATGAACCTGGATGCCGGCAACGGACCAGATGATCGGCATCTTCAGAAGGTCGTACTTGACCATCTCCGGCGGCGCGAGCACGGCCTGGAGCCCGTGGCTGCTGCCGAAAAGGCCGATGGTCCTCCCGTCGGGCTTCGCCCGGTTGTACACGTAGGAGGACATGATCATGCCTCCGGCCCCGGGCATGTTCTGGACGATGACTTTGGGGTTTCCGTCAAGGTACTTCCCCAGGTAGCGCGCCATGACCCGCGCCTCGATGTCGTGGCCGCCGCCGGGCGGGTAACCGATCAGGATGGTAATCGTCTGAGCTGACGCCGCGGTCGTCGTCAACCCGGCGAAGAGCAATAGGAAAAACACGGTGCACCAACTCTTTGCTCTCGATCTCGTCATGATTCGTTCACCTCTCAACTGATGGAGCCATTCGTTCGGGCAAAGCCGACCCCGCCGCGTTCCGCTACGCACGGAAACGCGGCACCAAACGCAAACGGGCCGAGGACTCCAGTACAACCGGGTTCCTCAGCCCGTCTGTCCTTGACGGCCGCCCCTTCCGGAACCGGCCTGCATCGGGAGTGTCCCCGGCGCGGAAACCGGGGGCGCTCCGTCCGCACGAAACCTATTTCTTGGCTGCCGGTATCGTCAGCTTCGCGGTGGCCAGGGTTTTCCCGTCACCGTCCACCAGCATGACCTCGTGGTCGCCAGGCTTCAGCAGGCGCTTGATGGTCCGACCCCGGATACCCCAAGTCGTCGAGACCATGCCCTTGTCGTCGGCCTTCTCAACGGCGGGCTTCACCAGGAAGCTCACGTCCGAAAGGACGCCGCCCATCATCGTCCGGATCCCCACCTCTTGGCCCGCCTTCAGACCCTCAGCGGAGATCTTGACCTGCAGCCGGCCCTTCTTCGTACCACCCACGTCCACCATCAGCTTGGGGCCCATTGCCATGGCAACGGTCGACAACAGGAACAACGCACCCAAGACCGTGGCCAACCCTACTAACCTTTTCTTCGCAACCATATGCTACCTCCCTTTGGTTATTTGCTCCGCTGATCCAGACGGCCCATTTATACGTAAACCCTGCGGCAAATGTCAAGAGTCCCCCCCACCGAACTTTGACCTCCTATATCAGATGGGCACCATGCTCGACAAGTACCGCTCCACCAGTCCCAGAATGAAGGCCTGAGGGGCATCGATCAAGCCCGGAGGCCAGGGGATGTGCAGCACCATCTCGAACACCCCGATCATGAACACCATCATGACCACCATGTAGGTGACGGCCACCTTCCAGGACTCGCCCGCCTGAAGGCGCAGGTAGAGGAGCAGGAAGAGCGGCACGCTCAGGATGAAGCCGATGATCCAGATGCAGGCGTAAAGGCCGAAGATCCACGAGAAGATGTTGACGGCGCGCTGGATCACCACGGACACCGGCACGCTGCGGTCCACCGGCAGGTCCATCACACCGGCCAGGTCCTCATCCTCGTTCCTGTTGCGGAAGAGGTCCATGCCGAGCTGCAGGAAGCACAGCAGCATGGTGGGGATGCCGATGCTCCAAGGGAACAGCCGTGCCTGGAACTGCCACTGCTTGGCGGTCATCACCAGACCCACCATCAGGATGAGGATGAGGACGGTGAACAGCGCGCCCGGGTTGGCCTTAAGCTTCATCGGTATCCCCGCTCTCGTGGTCCACCCGCGTATCCCGCTCCTGCTGCAGCTCGCGCTGCTTGCGCGCGTTGCGCACGCCGTAATACAGGCTGACGACGATGAGCACCGCCACGATCATCACGATGGGACGGGCCATCCACGCGGCGCCGTAACGGCTGACGGAGATGAAGAGGTAGTTCTCGATGATGCCGCTCAGCACAAGCCCGAGGATCAGCGGCGGCCGCGGCCAGCCGAACCGCTTCATGAGCCAGCCCAGCAGCGAGAAGAACAGGAGCGACCAGAGATCGCCGTAGTGCCGAGTGGCCTGGAACGACGCCAGGAAGACGATCACCACCACCAGCGGGGTCAGCAGGTTGATCCGCACCATGGCGATCTTCGCCAGCGTATTGGTCAACAGCATGCACAGGATCGTGCCGAAGATGTTGGCCACGGCCAGGCTCCAGATCATCGTGTAGGTGACCGCCAGGTCCTTGGTGAGCATGGCCGAGCCGGGCGTCAGTCCCTGGATGGTCATGGCGCCGAGCAGCAGCGCCATGGACGCGCTGCCGGGCACGCCGAAGGCGATGGTGGGGATCAGCGCCCCGCCCTCCTTGGCGTTGTTGGCGGCCTCCGGCGCCAGCACGCCGCGCACGTCGCCGGTGCCGAAGGTCTCGTTGGCGCCCTTCTCCGTCTGGATGGCGTGGCCGTAGGCGAACCAGTCCACCACCGACGCGCCCAGCCCCGGAATGGCGCCGACGAACACCCCCACCACGCCGCAACGCAACACCAGGAACCAGTTGCGGAAGGTGTCGCGAATCCCCGAGAGCACCCCTACGAGCCGCTCCTTGGGCACGTCCGCGATGCGTGTCCCCCGGATGGTGAGATCGACGATCTCGGGGATGGCGAAGATGCCCAGGGCCACCGGGACCAGCGGCACGCCGTCCCACAGATAGAGCTGCCCGAAGACCCAACGGAGCACGCCGGTCTGCGGGTCCATCCCGACCATGCCGACGCACAAGCCCAGGGCGCCGGCGATGAGCCCTTTCACGGGCGCGTTGCCGCTCAGCACCGCCACCATGGAGATGCCCAGGAAGCCCAGCATGAAGAACTCGGGGGAGCCGAACGCCAGCACGATGGGGCGCAGCACCGGGATCGACAGCGCCAGCACCAGCGAGCCGAACACGCCGCCGATCAGCGACGCCATGTAGGCGCCGCCGAAGGCGCGCCCGGCTTCGCCCTTCTTGGCCATGGGATGGCCGTCGAGGATGGTGGCCTGGGACGCCGACGTGCCGGGGACGCCGAAGAGAACCGAGGGGATGGTGTCCGAGGTGCTCGTCACCGAGATCAGGCCGATCATGATGGCGAAGGCCTCGAAGGAGTCCATGTCGAACGTGAAGGGCAGCAGGATGGCAAGGCCCACGAGACCACCGAGCCCGGGTATGGCGCCCAGGGCGAGCCCCATGAACACCCCGATGAACAGATACCCCAGCCGGGTCGGAACCAGGAGGTTCTCAAATGCCACGACGGCAGCTTCCCACATAGAAACTCCCTTCTGCCCCCTACGAAATCCACAGGGATATATCTAGGTCCGGGAGGGCTGTCAAGGCTGTGGCGGAGCAACGCAGGATCACTAGGCGCCCGGACGCACCCGTTGCGGGATCGAAAGAAACCGACTAATCTCCCGTAGCCGCAACGCGACACAACCCCGGAAAGGAACGTCACCATGGGAAACATCGGCATGTGCTTCGTCAACCCGGCTCCGCATATCGACGCCGGATTCGTCCCCGCCATGGCGCGGAAGTGCGACGAGGGCGGTTTGCACTCGTTCTGGACCATCGACCGCATCGCCTACGACAACCTGGAACCCTTGACCGTGCTCGCGGCCGCGGCTGGCGCTACGCAACGTGTCCGCCTGGGCACCTCGGTGCTGCTGTCGGCGCTGCGCCATCCCGCGCTCCTGGCCAAGACGGTGGCCACCCTCGACTTCCTGTCCCAGGGCCGCGTGACGCTGGGCATCGGTTTCGGCAGCCGCGAGAACGACTTCACCTCGGTGGAGGTGCCGTGGGAGCACCGCGGAAGCCGGGCGGAGGAGTCCCTCAAGCTCATGAAGCGCCTGTGGACCGAGGAGGTGGTGGAGCACCACGGCCGGTACTTCGACCTCCACAGCACGCACTTCGGCCCCGAGACCGTGCAGTCGCCCCATCCCCCCGTGTGGATGGGGGGCGGTGCCGAGTCCGTCCTGAAGCGCGTGGGCCGGTACGCCGACGGCTATATCTGCGGCAGCAACGCGGTGCACAACTTCGACGCGGTGTGGGAGAAGATCAGCGGGCACGCCCGCGCCGCCGGCCGGAACCCGGACGACATCGAGAAGGCCGGGCTCACCTTCATCGCCATCGACGACGACAAGAGCAAGGCGGTGGAGGCGTGCGAGAACTACCTCATCCGCTACTACGGCAAGGTGCGCATGGACGTGGAGAAGTACATGCTGGTGGGTAGCGCCGGCGCCTGCGCCGACGGCATCAACCGCATCTTCGCCGGCGGCCTGCAGACCCTGATCATCGGCCTCGCCATCTCCGACCTGACGCAACTGGACACTTTCGTGGAGAAGGTAATGCCGCAGGTGGAGGGCTAACCGCCTACAGCGGCGCCGGGCCCTCGAAGTCGCCGATGTAGGGCAGCTTGTCGGCCGTCTGCGCCACCTCGTCCATGTTGCCGAGCAGCAGCGCCGTGGAGTCCCACGTCCCCGTGGTGAGGGCGTTGCGGTGGCCGTCGCTGATGTCGATGTCGATGTCGCCGCCGTCCGGCAGGCGCACCTTGCGGGCTTCGAGATCCACCGTCAGCTCCGCCGTGGGGTCGCTCTCCACCAGCGCCATGAGCCTGCCGACGTCCTCGGACGACGCCATCACCGTAGGCATGCCCAGCAGCACGCTGCTGCCGGCGAAGATGGGGCCGAAGGATTCGCCGATGATGGCGCGGATGCCCCACCGGTACAGTGCCTGGGGCGCGTGCTCCCGCGACGACCCGCAGCCGAAGTTGCGGTTCACCACCAGCACCTCGGCGCCCTGGAAGCGCTCTTCGTTGAACGGGTGGTCGACGAGGTTGCCGCCGGCGTCGTGGCGCTCGTCGAAGAACGGGTACTCGCCCATCCGGTTGAAGGTGATTTCCTTGAGGTAGCGGGCCGGGACGATGCGGTCGGTGTCGATGTCGTGGCCCCGCACCACCACGGCCCTGCCGCCTACCTGCTTGATCTCGTTCATGACGACCTCGTTCCGTTGATCAGTTGTACTGGCGCACGTCCACGACCTTGCCGTTCAAGGCGGCGGCGGCCACCATGGCGGGGCTCATCAGCAGGGTGCGCCCTTCCGGGCTCCCCTGGCGGCCGATGAAGTTGCGGTTGGACGAGGAGGCGCACACCTCCCGGCCGTTGAGCTTGTCCGGGTTCATGGCCAGGCACATGGAACAGCCGGCCTCGCGCCACTGGAAGCCCGCTTCGGTGAAGACCCGGTCGAGGCCGGCGGCCTCGGCCTGTTTCTTGACGTCGGCGGAGCCCGGCACCACCAGGGCCTTGACCCCGTCGGCCACCCTCCGCCCCTCGGCCACCCGCGCCGCGGCGATGAGGTCCGAGAGCCGCGAATTGGTGCACGAACCGATGAACGCCACGTCGATGGGAGTCCCGAGTATGGGCGCGCCCGGCTCCCAACCCATGTGCGTGTAGGCCTTCTCCACGCTCTTGGGGTCGGTCAATTCCTCGGGGCGCGGCAGGTTCTCCAGCACGCCCACCGCCTGGCCGGGATTGATGCCCCAGGTGACCGTGGGCTCGATGGCGGAGCCGTCGATGTCCACGACGTCGTCGTAGGTCGCGTCCGGGTCCGACGCCATGGAGCGCCAGTAGGCCACCGCGCGGTCGTACGCCTCGCCCTTGGGCGCGAACGGCCGGCCCATGACGTAATCGTAAGTGGTCTGATCGGGGTTCACGTAACCCACGAGCGCGCCGCCCTCGATGCTCATGTTGCACACGGTCATGCGCTCGTCCATGTTCATGCGGTCGAGCACTTCGCCCGCGTACTCGTACGCGTAGCCCTTGCCGCCGCCGACGCCGAGCTGCCGGATGATGGTGAGGATCACGTCCTTGGCGTGCACACCCAGGGGAAGCTTGCCGTTGACGTTGATGCGCCGCACCTTGAGCCGGTCCATGGCCAAGGTCTGCGTGGCGAGCACGTCCCGCACCTGGCTGGTGCCGATGCCGAAGGCCAGCGTGCCGAAGGCGCCGTGGGTGCTCGTGTGGCTGTCGCCGCACGCCAGCGTCATCCCCGGCTGGGTGAGGCCCAACTGCGGGCCGATGACGTGGACGATGCCCTGGCGGTCGCTGTCGAGACCGTAGAACTCGATGCCGAAGTCCCGGACGTTCCTTTCCAGCGCGGCCGTCATCGCCTCGGCCTGTTCGTCTGCAAAGGGCCGGACGCGCATGTCCGTGGGGACCACGTGATCGATGGTGGAGAAGGTGCGCTCGGGGTAGGCGATGGGAAGGCCGCGCTCCCGCAGCATGTCGAAAGCCTGCGGCGTGGTGACCTCGTGGACCAGGTGCAGGCCGATGAAGAGCTGGGTCTGCCCGGTGGGGAGCGTGGTCACCGCGTGGGAGTCCCAGACCTTGTCATAGAGTGTACGTTCGGACATGGATTCATGTTCTCCTTTGGCGGGAATTTATAGCCAGCGGCCGGTGCCAATTCAAGCGTCCTTCGACTTCGCTTCGCTACGCTCAGGACGAACGGTGTCATGGATTACAGCACCGATGGAGCCCAACACCGTTCGTCCTGAGCGTAGCGAAGCGAAGTCGAAGGACGCCATCCGGCACCGGTTCACCGCAGATGCCTATTCGTAGTGTACCTCCACCAGGAACAGGCCGCGGGCCGGGGCGGTGGCGCCGGCGACCTTGCGGTCACGGCTGCGGATCAGCGCGGGCAGATCGCCCGCCGCCCGCTCGCCCAGTCCCACCTCCACGAGCGTGCCGACGATGTTGCGCACCATGTGGCGCAGATAGCCCGTGGCCTCGATGCGGTAGACCCAGTGGTCTTCCCATGGGAACAGCGCGTTGTGGTAGACGCGCCGCACCGGCGTGGCCGCGCCGCAACCGGCGGCCCGGAACGACGAGAAGTCGTGCTCTCCTTCCAACGCCGGGAGCGCGGCGCGCATGGCGTCCACGTCCAACGGCCGCATCACGTGCCACGCGTAGCGGTCGTGGAACACCGACCGCCAAGGGTGGTTCCAAAGCCGGTACTCGTAGACGCGCCGGCGCGCGTCCCGGCGGGCTTCGAAGGACGGAGACTCCTCCTCCACCGCCTTGACCGTGATATCATCCGGGGTAAGCGCGTTGAGGCTCCGCCGGAGCCGCCCCAGGTCCCGGTCGTCGGGACAGGAGAAGTTCGCCACCTGGCCCAGCGCGTGCACGCCGGCGTCGGTGCGCCCGGAACCGTGGATGCGCACGGGCTCCTTGAGCAGCACCGCCAGCGCCTCCTCCAGCGCGCCCTGGACCGTCGGCCCCTCGGGCTGGAGTTGCCATCCCCGGTAGCGGGTGCCGTCGTATTCGAGGGTCAGTCGAACGTTCATGGGTAGACACCACCCCCGAGCAAGCCTATCCGTCATTCCCGCGGAAGCGGGAATCCAGGGGCGGTGGCGGGGCACTACAGCGGCGTTTCCCCACCTCCCCCGCCTGGATTCCCGCATTCGCGGGAATGACGTTTCAGGAGATTGTTGCCTTTCTCAGATGGGGTTTGACACAGCCTGTTTCGCGGGAATGACGAATTCGGAGACGGCGGGATCAGTGGTAGTCGCGGATCAGGATCTCGGCGATCTGGACGGCGTTGAGGGCGGCGCCCTTGCGCAGGTTGTCGGCCACGACCCAGAGGTTGATGCCGTTGTCGACGGAGTCGTCCTCGCGGATGCGCCCCACGCAGGTGGCGTCCTTGCCGGCGGCCTCGGTGGCCAGCGGGTACTCGTTGGCCTGGAGATCGTCCTGCAGCAGCACGCCGGGCGCCTCCTTGAGAAGCGCGCGCGCGTCGCCGGCGGTCAGCTTGGTGCGGGTCTCGACGTTGATGGATTCCGAGTGGCTGCAAAAGACGGGTACGCGCACGGCCGTGACGCTGATGCGAATGTCCGGGTCGTCCAGGATCTTGCGCGTCTCCTGGATCATTTTCAGCTCTTCCTTGGTGTGGCCGCCGGGGAGGAACGTATCGATGTGCGGAATACAGTTGAACGCGATCTGGTGCGGGAACTTCTCGCATTCCACGTCCTTGCCGTTGAACAGCGCCGCGGTCTGCCTGCCGAGTTCTTCCATGGCCTGGCGCCCGGCGCCGGACACCGACTGGTAGGTGGACACGACGATGCGGCTGATGCCCGCCACGTCGTACAGCGGCTTCAGCGCCACCACCATCTGGATGGTGGAGCAGTTGGGGTTGGCGATGATGCCGCGCTGGACGTGGTCGGCGATCTTCTCCGGGTTGACCTCCGGCACCACCAACGGGACGTCGTCCTCCATGCGGAAGCAACTGGTGTTGTCGATGACCACCGCGCCCTCGTCCACCGCCGCCTGCGCGTAGCGCGCGCTCACGGACCCGCCGGCGGAGAACAGCGCGATGTCGATGTCGTCGAAGGAGTCCTCGTCCAGCACCTCCACCAGGATCTGCCGGCCGCAAAAGTCGAGGCGCTGCCCCGCCGAGCGCTCGGATGCCAGCAGCCGCAGGGTATCCACCGGGAACTGCCGCTCCTCAAGGATCTTGCGCATTTCCTCGCCCACCGCGCCGGTGGCTCCCACCACCGCCACGTTGTACGTGTCCTTGTCCTTGAAAGCGCCCATGTCTCTCCCTTGCCTGAAACTTTCGGGCTCCGGGCTGCCTCCACAAGAACTGGCGTCCTTCGACTTCGCCGAGGAGCCTGTCCTGAGCTTGTCGAAGGGCTCAGGACGAACGGGCAATGGATCCTACAACCGTTCGTCCTGAGCGTAGCGAAGCGAAGTCGAAGGACGCCAACTTACGCCGCCCGGCTCGCCTCGATCTCCCGGCGCACCCGCTCGCCCATCTCCTTGCAGCCCACCACCGCGGCCTCGCCCTCGGCGATGTCGAGCGTGCGGCAACCCGTCTCCAGCACCCGTTCCACCGCCTGCTCGATGCAGTCGGCGGCGGCGCCCTGGTCGAAGGAGTGGCGCAACATCAGCGCCACGGTGAGGATGGTGGCCAGCGGGTTGGCCTTGTCCTGCCCGGCGATGTCCGGCGCGCTGCCGTGCACCGGCTCGTACATGCCCACCTTGCCGCCGAGGCTCGCCGACGGCAGCATGCCGATGGAACCGGTGAGCATGGCGGCCTCGTCGCTCAGGATGTCGCCGAACATGTTCGTGGTGACGATGACGTCGAACTGCCGGGGATCGCGGATGAGCTGCATGGCGCAATTGTCCACGAGCACGTGCTCCAGCTCCACGTCGCCGTAGCCCTCCTCGTCGCGCACGCGCGTCACGACCTTGCGCCACAGCTCGGTGGACTCCAACACGTTGGCCTTGTCCACCGAAGTCACCCGGCCGCGGCGCCGGCGCGCCGCGTCGAAGGCCACCCGCGCGATGCGTTCGATCTCCGGCGTGGTGTAGACCAGGGTGTTGACCCCGCGCTCGCTGCCGTCGGGCTCCTTCGTGACGCCCTTGGGCTGCCCGAAATAGATGCCCCCGGTCAGCTCCCGCACCACCACGAGGTCCGTGCCTTCCACCACCTCGGGCTTGAGCGTCGAGGCCCGCGCCAGCGGCGCGAACAGTTTCACCGGCCGCAGGTTGGCGAACAACCCCAGTTCCTGGCGCAGCGCCAGCAGCGCCCGTTCCGGCCGGATGGAGTAGTCGAGTCCGTCCCACTTGGGTCCGCCCATGGCACCCAGCACCACCGCGTCGGCGGACTTGGCCAGAGCCAGCACCTCGTCGGTCAGGGGCTTGCCGTGGGCGTCGATGGACGCACCCCCCACCAGTCCTTCTTCCACCTCGACGGTGAATCCGAAGATGTCGCCTGCCTGGCGCAGCACCGTCATCGCCTCGGCCACCACTTCCGGGCCGATGCCGTCGCCCGGAAGCACCGCTACCTTGTGACTCATGGACCCCCCTCGACTGAAGCCTGGCGATGACGCTTGCGGTACTCGAGGCGGTTCAACGCGTTCACGTACGCCAGCGCGCTCGCCATGATGATATCCGTGTGGGAACCTTTCCCGGAGATGTTGATGTCCTTTTCCTGGAGCATGCACGACACCTCGCCCTGGGCGTCGGTGCCGCCGGTGACACTGGAAACCGAGTAGCGCCGCAGCTCGGCGCGGCTGCCGGAGATCTTGGCGATGGCTTTATAGCACGCATCCACCACCCCGTCACCCGTGTCGTGGGCCATCTTCTCTTCGCCGTCCACGCGCATGCGCACGGTGGCCGACGGCACCGCGGCCGAGCTCGACGCGATGTTCATGTACACCAGCTCGTAGCGGTCCGGCTGGCTCGGGATGCGCAGCACCTCGTCCGCCACCAGCGCCTCGATGTCCTCGTCGAAGACCTCTTTCTTCTTGTCCGCCAGCTCCTTGAAGCGCTCGAAGGCACGGTTGATCTCATCCTTGTTGAGGGAGAAGCCGAGCTGCTGCAGCCGCTCGCCGAAGGCGTGGCGGCCGGAATGCTTGCCCATCACCAGCCGGTTGCCCGTAATGCCGACGGTCTCGGGCTTCATGATCTCGTAGTTGAGCTTGTGCTTGAGCACGCCGTCCTGGTGGATACCGGCCTCGTGGGCAAAAGCGTTGTCGCCCACGATGGGCTTGTTGAGCGGCACCGTGATGCCCGTGACCTGGGAGAGCAGGCGCGACGTCGGGTAGATCTGCTCGGTGTGGATGCGCGTGTCGAGACCGAACACCGGCTGGCGTGTCTTGAGCGCCATGACCACCTCTTCCAGCGAGGTGTTGCCGGCGCGCTCGCCGATGCCGTTCACCGTGCACTCCACCTGGCGCGCGCCGTTGGCCACCGCGGCCAGCGAGTTGGCCACGGCCAGGCCCAGGTCGTTGTGACAGTGGGCGCTCCATGTGACCTTGTCCGACCCTTCGGTGTTCTCGATCAGGTAGCGCACCAGTTCGCCGAACTCCGACGGGATCGCGTAGCCCGTGGTGTCGGGAATGTTGAGGGTCTTGGCGCCCGCGCGGATGGCCTCGCTGAACACCTCCACCAGGAAGTCCCGGTCGCTCCGAGAGGCGTCCTCGGCCGAGAACTCGACGTAGTCGAGGTAACGCCGGGCATGGGCCACCGCCGTGCCCACCGATTCCATGACCTCGTCGCGGGACATGCGCAGCTTGTGCTTCATGTGGATGTCGGAGGTGGCGATGAAGGTATGGAGGCCGGGCTTGCGCGCCCCGTCCACCGCCTTGGCCGCCTTGCGGATGTCGCCGAGCTGCGCCCGCGCCAAGCTCAGCACGATGGGCCGCTTGACCGCCTTGCACACCTGCACCACGGACTCGAAGTCCCCGGGCGAGGACGCGGCGAAGCCCGCCTCGATGACGTCCACTCCCAGCTTGTCGAGTTGACGCGCGATGAGGACCTTCTCGTCGATGTTCATGCTCGCCCCGGGCGACTGCTCGCCGTCCCTCAGGGTCGTGTCGAAAATGTTGACAACGTTGTTGGCGCCCATGGTCTTCCTCCTCAAAAAAAAACTCCCGCGGAGGGCGGGAGTTTCGGTGATGCAAGCTGGGATTCGCTCATTTCAGGCTTGTACGAGTACCTGCGTCTCCCTCCGTCGCTTCCGCACGGCGAGTAACCATAGTAAGGGGCCCGATAACGTGTACAGCAACAACGCTACAAACAGCACGATCTGCCACATAGCGATGGTAAGTATAACGACTGCCAACGCGGAAAGCAACAACCAAATGGTGCTGCGCCTCTTGAAGTGGTGCTGCTTCGGGCTCAGGTAGCGGAAGTTGCTGACCATCAGGGCCGCCAACACGCAGGTGACGACGGTGAAGACCACCGGCTTGCCGGCGGCGCCGTCGAGCCCCAGCATCAGGAAGATGAACAGCGTGGCGGCGATCATGGCGGCGGCCGCGGGGATGGGCAGGCCTGTGAAGTAGCTCTTCTCCGCGGTCAGGGTCTGCACGTTGAAACGCGCCAGCCGCAACGCGCCGCACACGGCGAACAGCGCCGGCGCGAGGCCGCCCCAGGGACCCCAGGACTGCAGGGCGAACACGTACACCAGCACCGCTGGAGCCACGCCGAACGAAACCACGTCCGCCAGCGAGTCGAACTCGACGCCGAACTGGCTGGTGGTGTGGGTGAGGCGCGCGACCGCGCCGTCGACCCCGTCCAGCACGTGCGCCGCCAGGATCCACAGGGCTGCCTGGGGGTACTCCCCTCCGATGGCAAAGAAGATGGCGAACACGCCGCAGACGAGATTGCCCGCGGTGAACAGGCTCGGCAGCAGGAAGATTCCCCGCCGCAGCCGGGTGGACGGCCCCCGGCGCTTGAGCCGGCGGCGTTGCATCTTCCCGCGGGGGATCAACCCGACTTTCCGGAGCGGCGTTTCCCTCTTCTCGGCGGTGTTCTTGGAACTCTCCATGCCATTCACGGTCAAAGCCGCGCGACGATGGTCTCGCCGCCGCGAACGCGCTCGCCGGGCCGCACCACGACCGTGGCGTCCGCGGGCAGGTGAAGGTCCACGCGCGAGCCGAACATGATCATGCCAAAACGCTGGCCCCGTTGCAACGAATCGCCGCGTCCGACGTCGCAGACGATGCGGCGCGCGAGAAAGCCGGCGATCTGCACCACGCGGACGGTCCTGCCCGAGGCATCCGTCAACTCGACCGCGTTGCGCTCGTTCTCCTCCGATGCCTTGCCCTTGTACGCGGCCAGGAAACGGCCCGCTTGGTAGCGAATGTCCGCCACCCGTGCGTCCAACGGCGCGCGATTGATATGCACGTCGAGAGGCGAGAGAAAGATACTGACCCTGCGGCCACGGGGGTGCGCACCGTCGTCGTCGACTTCCACGACCTTGCCGTCGGCGGGGGAAACCACCAGCCCTTCACCGCCGGGCGCTACCCGCGCGGGGTCGCGAAAGAACCCCGCCACCGCCGCGGCCACCGCCAGCAGCGCCACCGCGGCCGCCGTCCAGCCTACGACAAAGGCCGCCGCCGCCAGGCCCAGGGCCGGAAAAACGAACCGGTAGCCTTCTCGTGCGATTCCGATGGGAGTGTCCCCGCGCGGCGGCACCGCGCGCCAGGAACGCCGGATCAGTTCCGGCTCTTGTCCACCAGCCGGTTCTCGGCCAGCCAGGGCATCATGGAGCGGAGTTGCTCGCCCACCTTCTCGATGGGATGGCTCCGGGAGGCCTGGCGCAGCTCGTTGAAGTTGGGCGAGCCGGAGCGGTGCTCGTTCATCCACTCGTCGGCGAACTTGCCGGACTGGATGTCCGCCAGAATCTCCTTCATGACCCTGCGCGTGCCGTCGTCGACGATGCGCTTCCCGCGCGTCAGATCGCCGTATTCCGCGGTGTTGCTGACGGAATAGCGCATGTTGGCCAGCCCGCCCTCGTAGATCAGGTCGACGATGAGCTTGACCTCGTGGCAGCACTCGAAATACGCCATCTCGGGCGGGTAGCCCGCCTCCACCAGGGTCTCGTAGCCCGCCTGGATGAGCGCCGTGATGCCGCCGCACAAAACCGTCTGCTCGCCGAAGAGATCGGTTTCCGTCTCGTCCTTGAACGTGGTCTCGATGACCGCCGCGCGGGCGCCGCCGATGGCCGCGGCGTAGGCGAGGCCCACGTCGCGGGTGTCGCCGGACGGATCCTGCTGAATCGCCAGCAGGCACGGCACCCCCCGGCCGCGCTCGAACTCGCTGCGCACCAGGTGGCCGGGGCCCTTGGGCGCCACCATGAAGACGTTCACGTCGGCGGGCGGCACCACGCGCTTGAAGTGGATGTTGAAGCCGTGGCCGAAGGCCATGTAGTTGCCGGGCTTGAGGTTGGGCTGGATCACCTCCTGGTAGACGCCCCCTTGCAACTCGTCCGGCAACAGCACCATCACCACGTCCCCCGCCGCCGTCGCTTCCGCCGTCTCCATCACCGTGAGACCCGCGTCCGCGGCCTTGGCCCAGGAGGCGCTGTCGCGCCGCAGACCCACCACCACGTCGACGCCGGAGTCGCGCAGGTTCGTGGCGTGCGCGTGTCCCTGGCTGCCGTAGCCGAGCACGGTGACCTTGCGGTCGCGGATCCGGCTCAGATCCGCGTCCTGGTCATAATAGACTTGCATGACGAACCTCCCTGGTTGGGGTAATGACGGAGAAGTGGACGGGCTCCACCCTTTACAGGGCGTCGCGCGCGATGGCGATCCGGCCGGTGCGGACGATCTCCTTGATGCCCATGGGCTTCAGGCGATCGATCACCGCCTGGATCTTGCCGGCGTCTCCCGACACCTCGAGCGTGTAGGTCTGCGGGGTCGAATCGACGATGTTGGCGCGGAAGATCTCCGCGATGCGGATGGCTTCGTCCCGCTGTTGTGCCTGCTTGGTGAGGATCTTGATGAGCGCCGTTTCCCGCTCGAGGTGATCCTCCTCGGTCAGGTCGACGACCTTGAGAACCTCGATGACCTTGTTGAGCTGCTTCATGATCTGCTCGATGATGACCTCGTCCCCCGAGGTCACCACCGTGATCATGGACACCGTGGCGTCCGGCGTGGGCGCCACGGAAAGGCTTTCGATGTTGTAGCCACGAGCGCTGAACAGGCCCGCCACGCGCGCGAGCACACCCGGGTTGTTCTCGACCAGGACCGAAATCACATGTTCCATGCACGCAACCCTTACGCCGAACCCTTACGCCGGCAAAACGGCGTCCGCATCCTCTCCCTTTTTCCGCGAGGGCTTGCGCGCGGTCTTCAGTTGCGGCGGGTCCTCCAGCACCATCTCGTGCTGCGCCCCGCCGGCGGGGATCATCGGATAGCAGTTCTCGAACCGGTCGATGACGAAGTCCATCATCACCGGACCCTTGTGCTTCAACCCCTCCTTCAGCACCGCCTCGACGTCCGCCGGCCCCTCGGAGCGGAGCCCGAGAATGCCGTAGGCCTCGGCGAGCTTGACGAAATCGGGAGTGTTGCCCAAGTCGCTGGAGGCGTAGCGCCCTTCGTAGAAGAGGTCCTGCCACTGGCGCACCATCCCGTGGAACTGGTTGTTGAGCAGGATGATCTTCACCGGCAGCTTGTGGATGGCGGCCACCGCCAGCTCCTGGAGATTCATCTGGAAACTGCCTTCGCTGGTAATGCACAGCACGGTCTTGTTGGGATACGCCTTCTGCGCGCCGAGGGCGGCGGGGAACCCGAAGCCCATGGTGCCGAGCCCGCCCGAGGTGAGGAAGGTGCGCTGGAGGCCGCTCTTGAAGTACTGCGCCGCCCACATCTGGTGCTGGCCCACGTCGGTGACCACGATGGCCTTGTGCTTCGTCAGCTCGTACGCCTTGTCGATGACGTACTGCGGCTTGGTCTCCTTCTTGCCCTCCTGCTGGTACGCCAGCGGATGCTGCGCGGACCAGGCGTTCACCTGCTTGAGCCACGGCCGGCGCTGCGCCTTGACGCTGGCGGGATTGCCGTCCATGGAGCTCAGCGCCTGCACCAACTCCTTCAATACCGTCTTGACGTCGCCCACGATGGGGATGTGCGCGTGGACGTTCTTCTTGATCGACGTGGGATCGATGTCGATGTGGATCACACGCGCGCGCGGCGAGAACTCCGACAGCTTGCCGGTCACCCGGTCGTCGAAGCGGGCGCCCACGGCGATGAGGAGATCGGCCTCGTGCATGGCCATGTTGGCGCAATAGGTGCCGTGCATGCCGAGCATGCCCATGCACAGCGGATGGGTGCCGGGGAACGAGCCCAACCCCATCACCGTCATGGTCACCGGGATCTGGGTCAGGTCCGCCAGCTCGCGCACCTCGTTGGCCGCTCCCGAGAACACCGCGCCGCCGCCCACGTACATCACCGGCCGCTTGGCCTTGAGGATCTCCCCGGCCGCCTGCTTGATCTGGTAGCGGTTGCCGGAGACCGTCGGCCGGTAACCCCTGAGCGAGACCTTGTCGGGATAATGGAACTCGGCGGACTCCGTGGTGACGTCCTTGGGGATGTCCACCAGGACCGGGCCGGGGCGGCCGGTGTTGGCGATGTAGAAGGCCTCCTTGATGACCGTGGCGAGGTCCTTGACGTCCTTCACCAGCACGTTGTGCTTGGTACAGGGACGGCTGATGCCGATGTTGTCCGCCTCCTGAAAGGCGTCGTTGCCGATGAGGGCGGTGGGCACCTGGCCGGTGAACGCCACCAGCGGCACCGAATCCATCATGGCGTCCGCCAGCCCGGTGACGATGTTGGTCATGCCCGGTCCCGAGGTCACCAGCGCCACGCCTGCCTTGCCCGTGGCCTTGCCGTAACCCTCGGCCATGTGTATCGCGCCCTGCTCATGCCGGGTCAGGACAACCTCGACGTCGTTCTGCTGGTGCAGGACGTCAAACAGCTTGAGGACCACTCCGCCAGGGATGCCGAAAATGGTTTTCACTCCCTCGCACTTGAGCGACTCCACAAATATTTCCGACCCGGTCAACTTCATCGTTTTCTCCCCTCAGCTCGCCGACTTGTACTTGCCGAGAATCTGCATGATCCGGTCCTTGCCGACGAGCTTCAGTTTCTGGATGCGCTTCTTCTCCATCTCCTCTTCGGGCGACAGGTAACCCTTGTCATGCAAGTCCCCCAGCAGACGCTCGTACTCGAGATGTTCTTCGTAGTATTTGCGCAGTTCCGGGTCCTTGTCCATGACGGAAGCAATCATCTGCTCCTCTCTTTCCTCCATGTCGCGACCTCCTGATCGAAGAATTGGGACAAGCTATCAAACTTATCCAACGGCCGTTTCCTTGTCAACGCGAAACGGTCCGCCGGAGCGTGGTCAGGGCTGTCCCGCGGCGCCGCGGGGGGCGCTCGCCACCGCGTCGGGCGGGCGGATGTAGCGCGGCGCCAGCGAAGCGGCGGCGGTCTCCGGCGCGGCGGCGTACCCGGCTTCGGCGAGGCGCGCCACGGCGGCCGCGACCGAGGCATATTCGGTCCCGTCGCTCACGCGGGCGCGGCCCGCGCCGCACCGGGTGATCACGTCGGCGTAGGCCCGGGCGCCGCTCCCCAGGTAGAGGCACGGACCCGCGGCCACCGACTCCACGCGCCGGACCATGGCCTCGGGTGCCGCCAGGGAATCCTCGATAAGGCACTCGAAGTCCGCCGCCGTGCGCCGGAAGAGGGCGGCGTAGACCTCGCCCTTGCGCGCGTCGATCATGGGGCAGACGTAAACGGGGTCCTTTTCCGCCGGCACCCGGTAGGCCGAGGCCTCCAGGGTGCGCACCCCGAGCACCGGGATCTCCGAGCCGTACACCAGCCCCTTGGCCGTGCTGATGCCGATGCGCAGCCCGGTGAACGAGCCCGGCCCCACCGCCACGCCCAGGAGCGAGAGGCTCGAGAACGCTGCGCCGGCGTCGTCGAGCACCTCCTCGATGAGCGGCAGCAAACCCTCGGCGTGGTTCGAACGGCCCGGCCGCCGCTCGCGCGGGCGCACCGACTCTCGCGCGCGCTCCGCCACCAACGCGCCGCCGTCCAGGACCGCGGCGCTCAGCAGCGCCGTCGAGGTGTCCAGTCCGAGTACTCTCATCGCCGCGCCGGTCAGCCGAAGAGCCGCGCCAGATCGTTGTAGAACGCGTACACCATGACGAAGAGCAACAGCACCAGGCCGAACTGCTGCGCCCGTTCCCGCTGCCTCGCCTCCAGGGGTCTTCCGCGCACGGCCTCGATGAAGAAGAACAGCAGGTGACCGCCGTCCAGCATGGGAATGGGCAGCAGGTTGAGCACGCCGAGGTTGACGCTCAGGAGCGCCACCAGGAACAGGTAGTTGGCAAGGCCCCGTTGGGCCTGCTCCCCCGCCACCTGGGCGATCATCAACGGTCCGCCGAGATTGGCGGAGTCGACCCGGCCCACCACCATCTTGACCAGCACCTCGAAGGTGAGCAGCGTCATCTCCACGGTGCGCGTCACCGCCAGCCACGCCGCGGTCAGCGGGTTGGGCCGGTCCACCTCCACGGTGCCCGCGCTCTGGATGCCGATGAGCCACACGTCCTCGGTCTCGCCCAGGATATTGGGCGCCTGTCCCGCGGTGGGGCGCAAGGAGACCATGAACTCCCGTCCCTCCCGCGCCACCCCCAGCTCCAGTGCGCGGCCGCCGCTCTCCCGAACCGCGTGCGACAACGCGTCCCACGAACGGATGGGGCGGTCGCCCACCATGACAACGCGGTCGCCGGCCTGGAGCCCGGCCGAGGCCGCGGGCGAACCCGGCTGGACACCGCCGATCTCCGCCGTGCGGTAGGGGACGCCGAAAATGACGAAGACCAGCAGGAAGACCGCCACGGCCAGGACGAAGTTCGCCCCCGGGCCGGCCGCGACGATGGCGGTGCGGGCCGCCAGGCTTCGCTGGGAAAAGGACCGGTCCGGGTCCTCGTCGAGCACCTCCTCGCGCGGATCCTCGCCCATCATCCGGACGTAGCCGCCCAACGGAAAGGCGCTGATGCAGTATTCCGTTTCGCCGTAGCGGCGCACCAGGACCTTGGGGCCGAAGCCGATGGAGAAGGTGAGCACGCCCACGCCGGCCTTCTTGGCCACGAGGAAGTGCCCCAGCTCGTGGAGGAACACCAGCACGCCGAACGCCACCACCGCGGCGGCGATCATGAAAACGATATCGATCAATGGGCCGACCCGTTGCGTTGCACGAGGTCCTTGGCGAACGCCCGCGCCCAGCGGTCGGCCTCCAGGACCTGCTCCAGGCGCCGCGGCTTGACCGGCTCGTGAGAGGCGATGGTCTCCCGGCTGATCTCGTGGATGCGGCGAAAGCCGATGCGTCCTTCCAGGAAAGCCGACACCGCCACCTCGTTGGCGGCGTTGAGGACAGGGGGAACGGTGCCTCCCCGGGCGAGCGCGCCGTAAGCGATGTCCAGGGCGGGATAGCGCGGGCCTTCCACGTCCATGAAGGTGAGCTGGCCGCCCTGGGTCAGGTCGAGCGGCGACAGCCCGGTGTCGAGCCGTTCCGGGTAGGAGAGTGCGTAGGCGATGGGGATGCGCATGTCGGGGATCCCGAGCTGCGCCATGACCGCGCCGTCGCGGTAGCGCACCATGGAGTGGACGATGCTCTGGGGATGGATCATCACCTCCACGCGCTCCGCGGGCAGGCCGAAGAGCCAGCGCGCCTCGATGACCTCCAGTCCCTTGTTCATCATGGTGGCGGAATCGATGGTGATCTTGGGACCCATCTTCCACGTGGGATGCTCCAGCGCCTGACCGACGCTGACCTCCGGCAGTTCACCGAGCGGCGTGCGCAGGAACGGACCGCCCGAGGCGGTGAGGATGATCTTGTCCACGTCTTTCCGGCGGTTCCCTTCGAGGCACTGGAACACCGCGCTGTGCTCGCTGTCCACCGGCAGAAGGCGCACGCCGCGCTTGCGCGCCTCGCGCACGAAGAGTTCCCCGGACATCACCAGGGCTTCCTTGTTGGCCAGTCCCACGTCCTTGCCGGCCTGCACCGCGGCGAAGGTCGGCACCAGTCCGGCGCCGCCCACGATGGCCGCGAGCACGAAGTCCGCGCTGGGCTCGGTGGCCGCGGCCACGGCGCCGTCCTCGCCGTACACGATCTCGGTCCGGCGCCGCCCCATGAGCTTGCGCAGCACATCCACGTCACCGCGTTCCGTGACGCTGACGATGCGCGGGGCGAACTCCGCCACCTGCTCCGCCAGCAGTTCCAGGTTGCGTCCGGCCACGAGTCCGCTGACCTTGAACCGGCGCTTGAACGTGCGGATCACGTCCAGGGCATTGACCCCGATGGTCCCGGTGGAACCGAGGATGACGATGCGTTTCATGGTTAAAGCAACCGCAGACAGTAGGTGCTCACGACACCCGGAAAGACGAGGCTGTCAAGCCGGTCCATCAGGCCGCCGTGACCCGGCAGGATGCCGCCGGAGTCCTTGGCGGCGAACCCGCGCTTGATGAGCGACTCGAACAGGTCGCCGACCTGCGCGATGACGGCGATGGCCGGGGAAAGCCAAAGCAAGTGCGCCAACGGCAACGCCAGCAGCCACGCACCCGACACCCATCCGGCCAGCGCGCCCGCGACGGTGGCGGCGATGGCGCCCTCCACCGTCTTTCCCGGACTGATTGAAGGATACAACTTTCTCCGGCCCACGGCCACACCGGCGAAGTAGGCGGCGCTGTCGCTGCAGAACACCACGATCAACACCCACAACACCCACTCGTAGCCGCCGCGGTAAAGGACGATGAAGTGGGGGAACAGGTAGCCCAGGTAGAAGGCGCCGGCCAGGGCCAGGCCGAGGTGGCGGTAACGTTCCTCCGCCGCGCCCCCGACAAAGACGAACGCGGCGAACAGGAGCGCCACGATCAGCGGCAGCAGGCTCGACAGACCGGGCGCGGCCAAGGTGAGGGAAAACAGCATGCCGGCCGCCACTCCCGTGAGACGCACCCCCCGGTGAGCCGGGAAGGCCATGCGGAAGTATTCGCAAAGGGCAACGAGGGCGAGGGCTTCGACGAACAGCGTGAACAGCCAGACGCGGTCCGCGACGACGATTCCGACGACGAAGGGGATTCCGACCAGTGCGGTCAGTACGCGGGCGCGCATCTGCGTAACCCCATTCGAGTGTCCCGGGTCAGCCCCGCAGGATCTGCTCGTCGGTCTTGCCGAATCGACGTTGGCGCCTCTGGAACTCCAGCAACGCCTCGATGTACTGACGCTTGGAGAAGTCAGGCCACAGCGTCGGGGTGATGTAGAGCTCCGTGTAGGGTATCTGCCAAAGGAAGAAATTGCTGATGCGCATCTCTCCGCTGGTGCGGATCAAGAGGTCCGGATCAGGTATGCACCCGGTCTCCGTATGGGCCGCCACCAGGGACTCGTCGATCTCGGGAAGGTCGTACTCCCCTTCCTTCACCTTGCGGGCGATGTCCCGGACCGTCCTGACGATGTCGTCACGGCCGCTGTAGCTCAACGCCAGGATGACGGTGATGGCGGTGTTGTGGCGCGTGAGGTCTATGTTCTGGTCCAGCACCCGGCGCACCGACACGGGCAGGCGTTGGCGGTCGCCGATGGCCATGAGCCGGATGCCCTCGCGCATCATGCGCTCTTGCTCGCACTCCAGGTAGCTCTCCAGCAACGCCATCAACCCCTCCACCTCATCGTGCGGGCGGTTCCAGTTTTCCGAGGAGAACGCGTACAGCGAAAGGTAGCGAATGCCCAGGTCACGGCTCAATTCCACCGTGGCACGCACCGCGGCCGTACCCTCCCGGTGGCCTTCCAGACGACTCTTGCCGCGCAGCCTGGCCCAGCGTCCATTGCCGTCCATGATGATCGCGACATGAGTGGGGAGCCGGCTCTTTTCCAGCCCGTGGAGATTCATTGCGAAGACCCGAAAGGTGGCAGCCCGGGGGCTGCACCAGTGCCGTGGGACACTAGACCTCCATGATCTCCTCTTCCTTGGCCTTGAGGAACCCGTCCACCTTGCCGACGAAATCCGTGGTGATCTTCTGGATGCGGTCCTGGCCGTGCTTGACGTCGTCCTCGGTGATCTCCTTGCCCTTCTGCATCGACTTCAGCTCTTCGATGGCGGCGCGCCGATGGTTGCGCACGGAGACCCGGTATTCCTCCGCGGTCTTGCGCACCTGCTTCACCAAGTCCCTGCGCCGCTCCTCGCTGAGCTCCGGAATCGGCACCCGGATGAGCTGACCGTCGTTGGCGGGGGTGAGGCCCAGGTCCGCCTTGAGAATGGCTCTTTCGATGCCGGCGATGGCGCTGCGATCATAGGCCTGGATCGTCACCAGCCGAGGCTCGGGAACGGCGACGGTGGCGATCTGGTTCAAGGGCGTCTGGGTGCCGTAGTATTCCACCACGACCCCGTCGAAGAGGGAGGCCGAAGCCCTGCCGGTGCGCACCCGTCCCAACTCCCGGCGCATGGCCGCCAGGGTCGTCTCCAGGTCGTCCTGAAAAGCCTGAAAGAAGACATCGTCCATCTGTCACCACCTACGGGCTTGTCTCCGGTTACCCGGTTCCCATGCTCACCAGGGTGCCGATGGGCTGACCGCTGACCACCTTGCGTATGTTGCCCCGCTCCATGACGTTGAAGACGATGATGGGAAGCCGGTTGTCCATGCAGAGCGAGATGGCGGTCGAGTCCATCACCTTGAGCTCCTTGCTGAGCACCTCCATGTGGGTCAACTCGCGGAAGAGCTTCGCCTCGTGGTTCTTCAGCGGATCGGTGTCGTACACGCCGCGCACCTTGGTGGCCTTCAGGATCACCTCGGCGCCCACTTCCATGGCGCGCAGGCTGGCGGTCGTGTCCGTGGTGAAGAAGGGGTTGCCGGTGCCGCCCGCCAGAATCACCACGCGGCCCTTCTCCAGGTGCCGCACGGCGCGCCGGCGAATGTACAACTCGGCCACCTGTCGCATCTCGATCGCCGACATCACCCGCGTGGAGACGCCGATCTTCTCGAGCGCGTCCTGCAGTGCCATGCTGTTGATGACCGTGGCGAGCATGCCCATGTAGTCGGCGCTGGCCCGGTCGATACCGTGTTCGCTCGCCTCGGCGCCACGCAGGATGTTGCCGCCGCCGATAACCAGGGCTATCTCGCAGCCCAGCTCGTGGACCTCCCGAATCTCCTCCACGAACCGCGCGACGGTGGCTGGATCGATGCCGTACTGGCGTTCTCCTGCGAGAACCTCTCCCGTGATCTTCAGAATGACTCGCCTGTATCTCAGCTCCGCGTCCGTCATTCGTTGGGACCCTGGTGAGCGCGGGCGGCCGCTAGTCCTTCATGCCTTCGCCAACCGTGTAGCGGACGAAACGCCGAACGCGGATGTTCTCCCCCAAGCGCGCGACGGCGTCCTGGATCAGGTCCTTCACGCGGCGGGTGGGTTCCTTGATGAAAGCCTGCTCCATGAGGCACGCGTCCTCGTAGAAGCGCTCCATCTTGCCGTCGACGATCTTGTCCAACACCGCCGCGGGCTTGTTGAGCTCCGCGGCCTGCTGCCGGTAAATGGACCGTTCCCGATCCAACTCCTCTTCGCCGACGTCCTCGCGTTGTACGTAACGCGGGTTGGCCGCGGCGATCTGCATCGAGATGTCCTTCACCAGCGCCTGGAACTCCTCCGTCCGGGCCACGAAGTCGGTCTCGCAGTTCACCTCCAGCAGGACCCCGATCTTGCTGCCGCCGTGGATGTACGCACCCACCAGGCCTTCGCTGGCCTCGCGCTCCGACTTGCGCGCCGCCAGCGCGAGCCCCTTCGCCCGCAGATGGTCCACGGACTTCTCGAAGTCACCCTCACATTCGAGGAGGGCCTTCTTGCAGTCCATGAAACCCGCGCCGGTCTTATCTCGCAGCTCCTTGACTAGACTCGCGTCGATGGCCATGCTCTCTCAGCTCCCCACCACGGTAGCGTCCGTGGACTTCTCTGCGTCCGCATTCTCCTGAACTTCCTCGACCGCCGCCGGGGCGCCGGACCCTTCCGCCGGCGCGGCCGGCGCCGATTCGGGGGTCGCCGCCTGTTCGGCCGCGCCCGGTTCGGCGGGTGCTTGCGCCTGCGGCGCTTCCGGAGACGGCTCCGCCACCGCTTCGTCAGCCGCGGATTCGCCGGCCGCTTCGCCTCCGGCCGGCTCGCCTTCCTCCGCTTCCTCGGCCCGGGCGGCTTCCTCGGCCCGGGCGGCTTCGGCCTCCATGCGCGCCTGGTCGCCGAGCGCCTGGCCCTCCCTCACCGCCTCGGCCATCAGGCTGCAGAACAGCCGGATGGCGCGTATGGCGTCGTCGTTGCCGGGTATCTTGTAATCCACCAGATCCGGATCGCAGTCGGTGTCGATGATCGCGATCACCTTGATACCGAGCTTGCGCGCCTCGCGCACCGCGATGGCTTCATGCCCGGGATCGATGATGAACACGGCGTCCGGCAGCTTCTTGATGTCCTTGATGCCGCCCAGGGCGCGCTCCAGCTTGGCGCGCTCGCGGCTGTGGGCGAGCATTTCCTTCTTGGTGAGGGCCTCGACGATCTTGGGATCGTTGGCCATCTCCTCGAGTTTCTTGAGGCGTTCGATGCTTTGACGCACGGTCTGGAAGTTCGTCAACGTGCCGCCCAGCCAACGATGGTGGACATAGGACATGCCGCAGCGTTCGGCTTCTTCCCGCACCGAGTCCTGCGCCTGTTTCTTGGTGCCCACGAACAGGATGTGGCCTCCGGCCGTAATCAAGTCGCGCACCTGGGCGCACACGTCCTTGACCATCTTCACCGTCTGCTGGAGGTCGATGATGTGAATCCCGTTGCGCGCCCCGAAAATGTAGGGCTTCATCTTGGGATTCCAGCGACTGGTCTGGTGCCCGAAATGGACCCCGGCTTCCAGAAGCTGCTTCATGGATATTTCCATCATAGTGCCGAAACCTCGATTGATACGGACCTCAACATACTCTTCTCTCGCGCATTAGTCAGTGGGCTGAGGTGACTGCCCCGGCGGCCCCGCCCAAGCTGCCGGGATGGAGAAAAACTCGAAGGGTATTAACAAAATTGGTACGGCCACGCAAGGGAATGCCGGACGCGCGGACAGGACGCTAGGTGTTCATGGACTCCAGGAATTCCTTGTTGTCCTTGGTCCCGTGGAGCTTGTCGATGAGAAACTCCATGGCCTCCACGACATTGAGCTGCGACAGCACCTTGCGCAGGATCCAGATGCGGTTGAGATCCTCCTTGGGGATCAGCAGCTCTTCCTTGCGGGTGCCGGACTTGTTGATGTCCACGGCCGGGAACACGCGCTTGTCCATCAGCCTGCGGTCTAGGTTGATCTCCATGTTGCCGGTTCCCTTGAACTCCTCGAAGATGACCTCGTCCATGCGGCTTCCCGTATCGATCAGCGCGGTGGCGATGATGGTGAGGCTGCCGCCGTCCTCGATGTTGCGGGCCGCGCCGAAGAACTTCTTCGGCTTGTGCAGCGCGTTGGAGTCGACGCCGCCGGAGAGGATCTTGCCGCTCGGCGGCACCACCGTGTTGTAGGCCCTGGCCAGGCGCGTGATGCTGTCGAGGAGGATGATGACGTCCTTGCCGTGCTCCACGAGCCTCTTGGCCTTCTCGATGACCATTTCCGCCACCTGCACGTGGCGCGTCGCGGGCTCGTCGAAGGTGGAGCTCACCACTTCGCCGATCACCGACCGCTGCATGTCGGTGACCTCCTCGGGGCGTTCATCGATGAGCAGAACGATGAGAACCGCATCCGGATGGTTGTGGGCGATGGCCTTGGCCATGTTCTGCAGCATCATAGTCTTGCCCGTGCGCGGCGCCGCCACCACCAGCCCGCGCTGCCCCATGCCGATGGGCGTCAGCAAGTCGATGAAGCGGGTCGTGTACTCTTCCGGGTCGTGCTCCAGGCTGATGCGCTTGTCGGGATAGAGCGGGGTCAGGTTGTCGAAGAGGATCTTGTCCCGCACCTTGTCCGGATCGCCGTTGTTGATGCTCTCCACCTTCAACAGCGCGAAATACCGCTCGCCGTCCTTCGGCGGACGGATCTGGCCGGAGATGATGTCCCCCGTGCGCAGGCCGAAACGGCGGATCTGGCTCGGCGAGACGTAGATGTCGTCGGGGCCGGGAAGGTAGTTGTAGTCCGGCGCGCGCAGGAAGCCGAAACCGTCGGGCAAGGTCTCCAGCACGCCCTCTCCGTACACGTAACCGTTCTTGTCGGTCTGAGCCTGCAGGATCGCGAAGATCAGATCCTGCCGCCGCATGTTCGCCGCGCTCTCGATGCTGAAGCCTTTGCCGATGTTGGCCAGCTCGGCGATCTTCTTGGACTTGAGCGAGCTCAGGTTCAGGCCGTTCTGATGCACGGGGTCGGGAGCGGGAGCCGGCCGGTTTCTGCGGTGGGTGGGTGCGGAGTCTGCCTTGGTGTCGCTTTCCGCCACTGCGGAGCGCGTCCGAACGTTAGCCATGGAACTTCCTTTCAATTACGCTGCTGGACCATCCGTCGAGGGGGCAAGCATCGCCCGCAAGGCGGGCAAACCAACTCTCTACCGTTCAAAAGGGGCCTGGGATGTAATGTGATAAAAACGGATTGGAACGGAAATGGGTCACTTCAGACTGGGAATCACACCAGACTGGATCACGCCGTTGCCAGACGTTGGCTAGATACTAGGTGATGCAGCAGGCTTTGTCAAGCAGGGCACGGCCGCCCCGTCGGGGCCGGCACGGCCCAACACCCGGCGAGCCAGGACGACGTCGTCCTCGATTTGCCGGACTAGCTGGTCCACCGAAGGAAAGTTGCGCTCTTCCCTGAGCCTTTCCACGAAGAACACACGCAGCCGGCGGCCGTACAAATCCCCGTCGAAATCCAGGATGTAGGTCTCGATGGTCCGGGGTCCGGCGCCGAACGTCGGATTCACCCCGACGCTGGTGACGCTGGGCAACCGCTGTCCGCCCGTCTCGACCACGGTGGCGTAGATCCCGTTGGCCGGCACGATCTCCGTCCGGCTGCGCACGTTGGCGGTGGGAAAGCCGAGTTCCCGGCCCCGCTGATGCCCCCGCTCCACCGTTCCCTCGATGAAATGACTGCGTCCGAGCTGACGCCGGGCGACCTCTACGCGGCCCTCTTCGAGCAATGCGCGTATCCGGCTGCTGCTGACGGCGTGTTCGGACTCCGCGACGGGCCCGATGACCTTCACTTCCATCCCCGCGGCCGGGCCCCACTTCATGAGATCGCCGACGGTGCCGGCCCGGTCCTTGCCGAAGCGGAAATCCTCGCCGACCCAAAGAGCCTCGACCCCGAGCCCGGCCAGGTAGCGGTTCACGAACTCACGCGCCGGCACGGCGCAGAAACTCGGCGTGAAGCGCTGAATCACCACGCAGTCGATGCCCGCGCGCCGGAGGAGCGCCAGCTTGTCCTTGCGCGACAGGATCAACCGCGGAGCGTATTCCGGCGCGAGGAACTTGAGCGGATGGGGCTCGAACGTCAGGACGACGGAGGATCCGCCCCGCGCCCGCGCGTCCGCCATCACCCGCCGGAGCAGGTCCTGGTGGCCGAGATGCACCCCGTCGAAGTTCCCGATGGTCATGACGGGACGGTGAAGGGGTCCCTTGACGTGCCGCAGAATCCGCATCATGCGTGGAGTTTGGAGGGATGACCCGACCCGCGCCCCTGCCCAACGCTGTATACACACACCACGGAAGGGGGAGCCATCCGGTGCGAGTCAAGCGCCCAGGGACTGGAGCTTCTCGCGCGCCTTTCCCGCTTCCTCGGAACTGGGATACCGGTTGATGACTTCCTGGAGAATGAGCCTGGCGTCGACACGATTCCCAAGCTCAGCGAAAGCGTACCCGATCTTGAGCCACGCCGCGGGCGCCTTGTCACCGTCGGGATATTTCTTCCGCACCACGTCGAACTCCAGGATGGCCTCGTCGAACTCCTGGAGCGCGTAATGGCTCTCGCCGATCCAGTATTGTGCGTTGTCGGTCAAGGGGCTGTCCGGATGCTTTTCGACGAACTGCTTGAACTGTTCGATGGCGCCGCGAAAGTCCCTTTCCCGCAGCCGTTTCCATGCGTTCTCGTAGTCCTGTTGAAACGTGGGCGCCTCGGGTTCGGGGCGTGGAGCCGGACGCGCAACCTGCGGAGGCCCGCCCGGGGCGGCCGGCGCCTGGGGGGTTTCGGCCGTCGGTTCGGCCTCGGGAGGGCGCGGGGCGCCCTGGAGAACGGCGTCACGCAGAAGCCGGAGCTCGTCCTCGCGCACCTTCAGGAGATCCCGTTGCGCGCGCACTTCCGACTCGAGCGCCGCCAGCCTGCGATGGAGCTCCGTGGCGTTCCCGGCCGCGCCTCCGCTTCCGTTACGCAGTTCCTGGAGATTCCCCTCGACGGCGTTCATGCGGTTTTGCATGGCCGTGACCTCGGCCCGTGTATCCGCCAACTGGGTGCGCGCCTGGTCGAGCTCCGCCTTCAAGGCATTGATCACCGCCCACTCGCCCTCGGTCAACTGTGCCTGGACGGGAGGCGCCGGCGCCGCGTGATAGTCGACGGTACAACCCCATGCCGACACGAGCGACAGAACGACCAGCCATGTACGGACAACGATTCGCATGGACATTCACTCTCCGGCGGGACAGGGAGCGCGAAAGGTTCCGGTGCCGGGCGCCGCGAACGCGCGAGCATCGTTCGCGACGCGGGGCACGAAGAATTGGGTGATCAGGAAGAAGGCCTTTGCGCCCGAACGACGAAATGCGCACGTCGGTTCTTCTGCCAACATTCCTCCGAGCTCTCGCCGCAGACCGGAAGTTCCTCGCCGTAGCTGATGGTCGAAAAGCGCTCCGGCGCGACCCCCAGGGTCACCAGGTAGTCCTTGACCGCCTGCGCTCTTCTCGAGCCGAGAGCAAGATTGTACTCGTTGGTGCCTCGGTTGTCGGCGTGCCCTTCGATCTCGATCTGAACGCCGGGATTCTCCTTGATCCAGTCCGAGTTGCGCTGCAGGACCTCGCGCGCTTCGGCGGCCAACTCGGAGCGGTCGAATTCGAAGTAGACGTCGGCGAGGACGCCGGTTTGCGGCGTCGTGCCCTCCTTGAGGGCTTCGAGGCTGCCCTGACCGGTCACCCCCGGACCCTGCTGTGCGAGGTCGCCTTCCGTGATGCCGCCGGTATTGCCGTCGGCCGGCACGGCGCCCTCGCCCGGCACGGCCGCGGCCGGCTCTTCGGTCTCGGGGGGCGGCGCGGCGCAGCCGGCGAGGATCATGAGAGTGATGGAGCACAACAGCAGCACGAACGCCCTTCTAATCATCGGCTCGGTCTCTCTTGTCTTCCCCATGTCTGGGTTGCGCGGAGTTGAGATGTGTTGCATGTGTCGCTGCACGGGATCACTGCAGCCGGGGTGACCAGGACGGATTTGTATCACCTGCGGTGGAGCCTGTCAATCTGCGCTGACTCTCACCGTCCCGGCGCATGGTGTAGATTCGGCGCGAACCTGACCGGTTGGAGGTGAACGCCAGAAAGCGTCCATCCGGAGCCCATGACGGATCCTCGTCGTTGGAGCGGTTGGCGGTGAGCATCCGCAGGCCGCTGCCGTCCGGCCGTATGGTGAAGATGTTCATCACGCCGTTGGTTCGTCCCGTGAAGGCGATCAGCTCGCCGGTCGGCGACCAGTCGGGCGACGTATTGTAGGACCCCTTGAACGTGAGCCGCCTGATGGCGCCGGTGGCCACCTCCAGGACGTAGATCTGAAGGGAACCGTGCCGGTCGGACGAGAAAGCGATGCGGTCTCCCTCGGGGGACCACGTGGGCGAGGTATCGATGCCGGGGTGATGGGTCAGCCGCTCCACGACGTGCCCGGAACGGTTCAGCCGGTAGATATCGTGGTTGCCCCGCCGCTCCATGGGCGTGGCGAGATGCTGCCCATCCGGCGACCATTGCCCGCGCCCGTCGCCTCTGGCGATCACCTTTTCGCGCTTGGTGAGGAGATCGAAGCCGAAGACCTGCCACTTGCCGGTCTTCACCGAAAGGTAGACCAGCCCCTTGCCGTCCCGTCTCCACCACGGGAACATGTTGATCGTCCGGTTGTGAGTCACCTTCTTCCTGTCGGTGCCGTCCAGGTGCGAAAAATGGATCTCCTTGATCCGGTCTCTCCCGGTGGACACGTAGGCGATCCTGGTATCGAACACGCCGCGGGTCCCGGTCAGCTTCAGGATGATCTCGTCCACGAAACGGTGCGCCATGCGCCGCGCATCCCGTACTTCTCCGGTGTAGGCCTTGCCCACCACCTGATTCCGCCGGAACGTATCGTAGAGCCAGAACTCGAACCGGATCCTTCCCTTGCCGAAGGTCTGGAAACCGCCCTTGATGAGGCCTTCCGCTCCGATGGTGGTCCAGTCCCGGAAGTCGAAACGACCCAGCCGGATACCGGTCTTCTGCGGGTCTTCGATGTAGGCCGATCGGTCGACGATCTCGAACCAGCCGGAGCGGTCGAGATCGTCGGCCATGACGTCGGCGATCCGTTCCGAGATCTTCTCGGTGTCCGGCCGGCTCCCCAGGTTCTTGAGCGGCGAGACCGCCAGCCGGAATCGCTCGGCCCCCGGTCCGACGATCAGGCCTGTCACCTGAGCGCGCGCCGCACCCGCCGACAGCCCCCACAGCATCAGGCCCGCGACCATCCACGCTGTCACCCGCACAAACGCCCGGGCGGCGGCGTCTTCGGCCCGGCTTGGTCTTCGCCGCAACGACGGCGGCGCGGTCATGCCTCCCATGATTGGACGGTCCTTCTTCGCTTGCGGGCAACAATACCGACTAGCCATCGAGGTCGGCGGGCCGGAAAGTGATCTCGACCTGTGCGAAGTCACGCACGTGACTCGCAGGCGGCGGCGGCAAGGGGCTGGAACGACGCACCGCGCGAACCACCGACTCGTCGAAGGATGAATCTCCCGAGAACCTGAGCAGCTTGAGACCGAAGATTTCCCCGTCGACGCCGACGCCGAACCCGACGGTAACCTCGAGTTTGCCGCGTTTGCCGATCCACGTCCAGCGATCCTTGATGCGGTTGAGCATCTCCTGCCGGTAGGACAGGAAAGCCATTCCTCTCACGACGCCGCCGTTGCCCGACGCCCCGGTCCCGGCGCCGACCGCGCCCCCGCCGGCCTGGCGCTCGGCCCGCCGCAGCCGGGCACGTTCGCGGGCGACGGCCACCGCGTCGTCGATGCGCCGTTTCCGAAGGCGCTCCACCAGCTTGGAATCCGGATTCGCGGCGCTCTTCCGTTTCGGCGCCTTCTTCGCGAGCTTCGGGGTTTTCTTGGCGGGCCGCTTCTTCGATACCTTCTTCTTGGACGCCTTCTTGGCGGCGGTCTTCTTCGGCGCGGGCTTCTCGCGCTTCACCACCTTAGGCTTGGGCGCGGGCTTCTTCTTGGGTTTGGCGACCTTCTTCTTCGGCTTTTCCGGAGGCACGGGCTCGGTCAGCGCCGGCGGCTCCTCCTCCTTGGGTTCCGGCGCCTCCTTCACCAGTTCCTTGGGCGGAGCCTCGACTTCCCGAGGCGCCGCGGCGGGTTCCGGCGGCTCCGGCACCGCCGGAGCCAATGCGGGGGCCGCCTTCGCCACCGGCGCGGGGCCGGGCGCCACGAGATCCACCGTGTACACCGGAGGGGGCGCATCGCGGAGCGCCGTGCTCGGCGGCACCAGCAGCAGCATCGCCAGCAGGACCAGATGAAGGACGCCGGAGAAGCAGACCCACCACCTCAATCGGTGGGACCCGGAGCCGCCGCTCGTCCGTCGGGTGTTACGTGTTCGAAACAAGGCTTTCCACATCGTCCGGCGACCATCCCGCGAGGATGGCCCTCACTGACCGTCCAAAGGCAACGCCATCATGCCGAGCCTTTCGATGCCGGCGTCCTTGATCTCGCCGATGGCGGCGATCACCAAGCCGTAGCGCACGTCCCGGTCCGCCCTCAGGTAGACGGCCTTTTCCGCGTCCAGACGCCGGATGGCTTCCAGCTTCGTCCGCAGCTCTGTGGCGGTGACCTCGTTGTCGTTCAGGTAGACGCGGCCGTCCCCGGAGATGGTGACGATCAGGGGATCTTCCTGCCCCTCCACCGGGACGGCCTTGGCCTGGGGCAGATTCACCTCCACTCCCTGCTGGATGATGGGCGCCGTCACCATGAAAATCACCAGCAGCACCAGCATGACGTCCACGAAGGGGGTCACGTTGATGTTGGACATCGGCAACTTTTCTCGTCCCTGGGTGACCTCGGCCGCCATGGCTCAGCCTTCCTTCGTGAAACCCCTGCCTACGCCTTTTTCGTAAAATGCCGCTCGGCGATATTCAGGAACTCCTGGGTGAAATTTTCCATGTCGGCGGTGAGCACCCGGATCTCCTGGAGGAAGTGGTTGTACGCGATGAGCGCGGGAATCGCCGCCAGCAGACCCGCGGCGGTGGCGATCAACGCCTCGGCGATGCCCGGCGCCACCGCCTGAATGGTGGACGACCGGCTTACGCTCAGGCCGAGGAACGCGTTCATGATGCCCCATACGGTGCCGAAGAGGCCGATGAACGGCGTAGTGCCGGAGGTCGTCGCGAGAAAGGTCAGCGCCTGCTCCAGCTTCGTCAACTCGACCGTGGTGGCGCGCTTCATGGCCCGGGCCACGTTGTCCACGCCGCTCAAGTCGGTGGTCAGGTTATCCGCCTCCGCCGCGTTGCGGCGCGACACCCGCAGCAACTCCTCGTAGCCGGCGATGAACACCTGCGCCACCGGACTGTCGGCCAGTTCCCGACTCGCCTCGTGGATCGACGCCAAGTTGCGGCTTTCCCAGAAGATCTCGATGAACCTGGCCGACTGCCGCTTGGCGGTGCGTACGCGCCTGAACTTGTAAAGGATGATCCCCCAGCTCACCACCGAGAACAGAATCAGGACATACAGGACCGACTGGACGACCGGCCCGGACCCGGTGACCAGGTCGAGGATGCCGTGTTGCTGCATTCCCAAAGTGTCCGGCTGGACCGCAAGCTGGTAAATCGAGAAGTACGGCATCAGCATCCTGCTGTCTTGAAAAGTTATTATAATCGAAGTACGTAGTCAAATTCGCCCATGCTCCGGAGCGTTTCACAACTGGATGTGGCCGGGAAGACCGTGTTCCTCCGTGCGGACTTCAACGTTCCTCTATCGCGCGGGACCATCACCGAAACACATCGCATCGACAGCACGCTGCCCACCATCGAGTTCCTGATGGAACGAGGCGCGCGGGTGCTCGTCGCGTCGCACCTGGGCCGTCCCGGCGGGACCGCCGACCCCCGGTGGAGTCTTGCCCCGGTGGCGCGCTGCCTGGAAGACAGGCTCGGCCGGCCGGTGCCGCTCGCCCCCGACTGCGTGGGACCCGCGGTGGCCCCGTCCCTGGCGGACCCGCGCGCGGCCGGGATCGTGGTGCTGGAGAACCTCCGCTTTCACGCCGGCGAGGAGGCCAACGACCCTGCCTTCGCCGCCGCCCTCGCCGGACTGGCCGACGTCTACGTCAACGATGCGTTCGGCGCGGCGCATCGAGCCCACGCCTCCACCGCGGGGATGGCGGCACACTTCCGGGAAAAGGGCGCGGGGTTCCTGTTCCGGCGGGAGGTCGACTACCTCTCGCGCGTCCTCGAGGCGCCCGAGCGGCCGGTGGTGGCCGTCCTGGGGGGCGCCAAGGTCTCCGACAAGATCGGCATCCTCAAGAACCTGATCCCACGGGTGGACCTGATCCTGGTGGGCGGGGCCATGGCCTACACGTTCCTCGCCGCCCGCGGCGTCGCGGTCGGGCGCTCCCTGCTGGAGAAGGACTTCCTCGACGTGGCGCGGGAGATCCTGGACGCGGCGGCGGCCGCCGGCGTGCCGTTCCTCCTCCCCATCGACCACGTGGTCGCCGAGGACACGGCGGTGGAGGAACCGGCCGTTACCGGCGATGAGAGCGTTCCCGAGGGGCGTATGGCGCTGGACATCGGGCCGAGGACCGCGGCGCTCTTCGCCGAGCGGCTCAAGGACGCGGCCGTGACGCTGTGGAACGGGCCCCTCGGCCTGTTCGAACGGGAGCCGTACCGTCACGGGACCGTGGCCGTGGCCAAGGCATTGGCCGCCTCCGCCGCCACCACCGTCATCGCCGGCGGCGACACCGTGGCGGCGGTGGGGCTCGCGGAGACCGCCGGCGCCATGACCCATCTCTCCACCGGAGGCGGCGCCGCGCTGGAGTTCCTCGAGGGGAAGACTCTTCCCGGGGTCCGGGCGCTGGAAGCCGGAGACCCCGCCTGAACCCGTCTCCACCCATGCCACGGTGCACGGTCATCGCCAACTGGAAAATGCACGGGAACCAGACCCGGGCGTGGGACCTCGCCCGCGCCGTCCGGCGGCTCGTGGGAAACCGTTTCGGCGCCGCCGAAGTCCTCCTGGCGCCCCCCTTCACCTCCCTCGAGGCGGTGCGGCGGGCGCTCGCGGGAAGCCGACTGCGCCTGGCCGCCCAGAACCTCTACTGGCAGCCCCAGGGCGCGTTCACCGGAGAGGTTTCGGCCGACATGCTGCGGGACGCGGGGTGCAGCCACGTCATCGTCGGCCACTCCGAGAGGCGCCGGCTGTTCGGCGAGACCAACCGCGACGTAGGACGCAAGCTGGGCGCCGCCCTGGAAGCCTCTCTGAAACCCATCCTCTGCGTCGGCGAGACGCTGGAGGAGCGCCGCCGCGGCCACACGCACCGCACCCTTTCGGCCCAACTCACGGGCGCATTGAAGGGGGTGCCGAAAAGTGTTATTGAGTCTCTGACGGTGGCTTATGAGCCGGTCTGGGCCATCGGCACCGGCCAGCACGCGACACCGGCGCAGGTGGCCGAGACCCACGCGTGGATACGGCGCGCTCTGGCACGCCGCTTCGGAACGGCGCCCGCGCGGGCGATTCCGATCCTCTACGGCGGCAGCGTCAACCCGGACAACGCCGCTGAACTGGCGCGGGTCGCGGAGGTGGACGGCGTGCTGGTGGGAGGGGCAAGCCTGGATCACCAGAGCTTCGCCGCCATCGTCAAGGTATTTTCGACGGAGTTATCGACAGTGACCGGCAAGACTCGGACAACGGACAAATGATCCTCCTGGTGACCACCGTTCATATTCTCGTTTGCCTGGGGCTCATCGTCGTGGTGCTGCTGCAGACCGGCAAGGGCACCGACATGGGCGCGGCCTTCGGCGGCGGCTCGAGCACGACGGTCTTCGGCAGCAGCGGCGCCGGCAACTTTCTCACGCGGTTGACCACGGGCATGGCGGTGGTGTTCATGCTGACCTCTCTGACGCTGGGCTACTTCTCCGAACAGGGCACGAGCACGAGCGTCTTCGACAGCGTCACGCCGCAAACGCAAACCAGTCCGCAGCCCGGCCCGGCCGGGCCGGGCGCGGAGACGCCGGCTTCTCCCTGAAGACCGGCCCGCCCGGATGTGCGAGGATGGCGGAATAGGCAGACGCGCTAGCTTGAGGGGCTAGTGCCAGCAATGGCGTGGGGGTTCAAGTCCCCCTCCTCGCACCACACTCCTTCCCTTTTTCCCATTCCAACCCCGCCGCCGGGCTCCCTGGCGTGGTGTCCCGCGTCGCGGCGTCCATCGCCGTTACTGCATGGCCCGGGCCATGTCGTAGAGCGATTGCACGAGGAAGGCGCGCAGGAACCACAGGATCAACAGGGCCACGACAGGCGACATGTCGATGCCGCCGAAGGCCATGGGGAGGGTTTGCCTCAGCCGGTACAGCACCGGATCGGTGAGGTTGCAGAGCATGCGCACGATGGGGTTGTAGGGATCGGCGTTGACCCAGGAAATCACCGCGCGCGCGATGATCACCCACACGTAAAGGGTGATCACCACGTTGAGGAGGCCCGCGATGGCCTCGATGAAGTTACCCGCGACGAACATCTTCCATCACCCTCGTTCGTTGTTGTCGGCCCGGTTCCGGCCGCGCGGTCCGAACAGCGCTGTCCCGACCCGTACCAGCGTCGACCCCTCCGCCACCGCCACCTCGTAGTCGTGGGTCATCCCCATGGAAAGCTCGTTCGGGAGCACATGGGGCAGTCCCAAGTCCATGACCGCGTCGCGCAACCCCCGCAGCCGGCGAAAATGGAGCCGGCTCGCCTCCGGGTCCTCCGCCAAGGGCGGCACCGTCATCAACCCCTTGACGCGGACGCGTTCAAGGCGCGACACCTCGCGCAGCAGGGGAACCAGGCCCTCCTCGGACACCCCTGACTTGGTGGCCTCCCCGGCAAGGTTCACTTCCACCATCACGTCGATATCCCCGCCGCGCTCGCGCCCCACCCGGTCGAGCGCCTGCGCGAGCCGGAGGTTGTCCAGAGTTTCAATCACCGCGAACAGGCCGGCGGCGGCGCGCGCCTTGTTGCGCTGAAGGTGTCCGATCAGGTGCCACTCGGCGGCATCCCCGAGGATCTCCTTCTTGGCCTGGGCTTCCTGGACATAGTTCTCGCCCACGAGGCGCACGCCCGCTTCCACCGCGGCGCGCACCGCGGCGGCGCTCTGGGTCTTGGCGGCGGCGAGCAGCCTGACTTCGCTGGGGTCCCTGCCGCTCCGCTCCGCCGCGGCGGCGATGCCGTCCATGACCCGTTTGCAGTTGCCGGCGATGTCCACCATTGGCCCGGTTTTCCCCGGAGACCGTTCCCCGAAGAGCCCTCCGTCTCTCGGCGCAGACCCCGGTCAAGTATACCACAGTGCCGGAGGGAATGAATCGAGACCGGTCGAACCGGTCCTTGGCGGATGGTCTGCTTACCCCAGGGCAAAGGTATTGCTATAATTTGCGAAACATCGTGGCATGAAAATGAAAATCTGCACTTGCGCAGCCGCCTGGTTCCTCCTGTTCGGCCTCTGGGGGTCTTTCGTGCACGGCCGGACGGGTGCGGAAACGGAGTTCGCCCGGGCCTACCGACACTACGCGGGCGGCGCGCACGCCGCCGCCGAACCGCTGTTCCGGAAGGCGCTGTCCGATGACGCGTTCGTGCTCGGGGACTACGCCCTCTACTTCCTCGGACGCATCGCCGCCGACGCGCACCGGCACGGGGAGGCCCGGCGCCGTTTCACCGAGTTGAGGCAAGCGCATCCCCGCAGCGTCTGGGCCATCGAGGCATCCTTCGAACTGATCGACCTCGATCTGGCCCAGGGACGGCACAAGTCGGCCGCGCAGCGGGCCGGCGCCATCCGGAAAAGCGCGCGCGGAAAGGAGACTCGGGCCAGGGCCGCCCACAGCCTCGGGCGCGCGCGCGAAGCCGCGGGCCGGGATTCCGCGGCGTACGCCCTCTACCAGGAGGCGCGCCGGCGCGGGCCGCGCACTCCCTGGAGCAGCCGCGCGAAGCAGCGGGTCCGGGAACTCCGCCGCAAGCACCCGCGTCAACTCGGGTTGAAGAACGGCCAGGAGATGCTGCGGGAAGCCCGGCAGCTCGAGCGCGAACGGGATTACGAAGCGGCGGCCGACCTCTACCGGCGCATCCTGCGCGAAACCAACTACCGCCGGCTGTCCCTCGAAGGCTTGTCCGACGTGTACCGGAAACTGCGCCTGCGGGCGGAGGAAGAAGAGGTCCTGCGCCGGTACGTGCGGCACTATCCGAAGCGCGACCGCGCGGGGGCGGCGCTGACGCGCATCGCCACCATCCAATGGAACCGCAACGACGACGCGGAAGCGTTGAAGACGCTCCGGAAATTCATGAAGAAGTATCCCGGCCATCTTCATCGACGCTACGCGATCTACGTGACCGGGCGCATCCACGAGTCCATGGGCCGGTGGCAGGCGGCGGCCCGCACCTACCGGCAGCTCTTCGCCAAGGAGCACCGCTACAGCCGGTTCCGGAGCGACGCGGCGTGGCGTCTGGCATGGCTCCAGTACCTTCGCACCGACTACAACTCGGCCCGGGAAACCTTCCGTGACATCGCCGGCCGGCGCGGCAACTTCCGGCTGGCGGCCATCTTCTGGGAGGCGCGCACCGCCGAGCGGCTCAAGGACGGCGCCGGCGCCCGGCGGCTGTACCGCCGGGTCGTCAAGAGAGACGCCGAGTCCTACTACGCGATCCTGGCGTCCCGGCGGCTCGCGGAGCTCGGCGAAGCCCTGCCCGAGCCATCCTCCGCCGCACGGCGCGGCCCGGCGGAGCGCGCTCCCGCCCTGGGCGAGCGCGCCAGGATTCACCTTGCGCGCGCACGCGCGCTGGCGCGCATCGGCCTGAACCAGCTCGCGCACGCCGAGATCGACCGGGTCCGCCGGCATTCGAAGCGCACGAAAGGCCTCAGGCTTCTGCTCATGCGCGAGTACGCGCGTACCCACGCTCATCATCGAAGCCTCTCGCTGGCGGTGCGGTCGCCATCGTCCCCCGAGGTGCTGCGGCTCCGGTATCCGCTGGCCCACTGGGACGCGGTGCGGCGGCGGGCGACCGAGAACGGGCTCGACCCTTACCTGGTGTTGTCGCTGATGCGGCAGGAGAGCCTGTTCAGGCCGCGGGCCGTGTCCCCCGCCAACGCGCTGGGGCTCATGCAGATGCTTCACGAAACCGCGCGCGCCGAGGCGTCCAAGATGGGGCTTTCGGAACCCGACGCCCGCGACCTTTTCGATCCGGAGCTGAACATCCGGCTCGGCGCCCACCACCTCAAGGGGTTGCTGGAAGACTACGACCAGAGCCACGCCAAGGCGCTGGCGGCCTACAACGCCGGCAAGGAAGCGGTGGAACGCTGGGCGCGGGATATGGAAGGCACAGACGACATGGAGTTCATCGAGCGCATCTCCTACCGGGAGACGCGCCGCTACGTGAAGGCCGTGCTGCGCAACTACCACGCCTACCGCACCCTCTATGGCGACGCGCCGCCGGCAGACCGTTCCTAGCGGGCTGTCTGGCTGATGCCGGCGGGGCGCTCGGGCGTCCCGCGTTGGACAAATCCCGGCGGTTCTCTATATTGGGCCGATGCACCGCGAACACAAGGAAATCATCTCCGCGGAGGACCGTACCACCTGGGCCGCCACCGCACCGGCGATCCTGACGCCGCGAGAGCGCGGTTCGGACCAAGCCGCCGCCAGCATGGTGCGCACCCTGTTCGACCGCCCGCGCTGGCTCGAACCCTGCCACCTTTACGACGAGAGGGGCTCGCTCCTGTTCGAGGACATCTGCGAACTGCCGGAATACTATCCGACCCGCACCGAAGCCGCGATCCTCGAACGCGAGGCCGGCGCGCTCATGAGCCTGGCGCCGGTGGAGTGCATCGTGGAGCTGGGGGCCGGCTTCTCGAAGAAGACCGTCCACCTGCTGAAGGCGCTCACCAACGCGCGCGGGCGCGGCACCTTCGCCCCGGTGGACGTGAGCAACACCGCGCTCATGGCGTCCAAGCGCATGGCCGAGGAGCTGTTCCCCGAGTTGGCCTTCACCGGGCTCGAGGCCCGCTTCGAGGACGCCATCACCAGCATCACCCGGGAGATCCCCAAGCTCGTGGTGTTCCTGGGCAGCACCATCGGCAACTTCACCCCCACCGACATGCTGCACTTCTTCAGCCACCTGACCGAAAACATGGGGCCTGAAGACTATCTGCTGCTGGGGGTGGACCGGATCAAGGACCGGGCCGTCATCGAGCCCGCCTACGACGACTCCCGCGGCATCACCGGCGCCTTCATCCTCAACGGTTTCCGCAACGTCAACCGCGTCACCGGCGCCAACTTCCAGTTGGACAAGATCGCCTTCCGGAGCCGTTACAACCAAGAGCGCGCCCAGGTGGAGATGTGCGGCGTCGCCCTGGAGACCCACCGTGTGGAGTTTCCGCGCCAGTCCGCGTCGTTCGTCTGGGAGAAGGACGAAACGATCCTGGTGGAGACCAGCCGGAAGTTCGACCCGGAGGACCTGCAGGTGCAGCTCCGCTGCTTCGGGCTCGAGACCCTGGGCCACTGGACCGACCCGCGGCAATGGTTCTCGTTGCTCCTGTTCCGGCGCAACGTAGCGTCCGCGGAGTTGCCATGATGAAGAAAGTCCCGGACAAGACACCCGCCTACGATCTCAGGGACGAGCGCTTCTGGGACCAGCAGGACCTGCGCTCGGAGGTGGAGCGCGTCTTCCACCTGTGCGCCGAGTGCCGGCTGTGCGTGAAATTCTGCGGCAGCTTCCCCAAGCTCTTCGACGCCATCGACTCCTACTGCACCGAAGAGGAGTTCGCCGAAGTGGACTCCTCCAAGCTCAAGGCGGACGACGTGGACGAGGTGGTGGACCTGTGCTTCCAGTGCAAGCTGTGCAACATCAACTGTCCCTACACGCCGGGCGACCACGACTGGGCCATCGACTTCCCGCGGCTCATGGCCCGGGCCAAGGCCCAGCACGTGAAAAAGCACGGGGTGCCCTTCACGGACCGCATGCTGGCGAAGCCCGACCTCGTCGGCAAGCTCGGCTCCGCCACCGCTCCCATGGCCAACTGGGCCAACGAGAACCGCGTGCACCGGCTGTTCATGCAGGGCGCCCTGGGCGTGCACAAGGACAAGAAGCTGCCGCCGTTCGCGTGGAAGACCTTCGCCTCCCGGTACCGCTCCGAGCACAGGAAGCCCGCGGGCGAGCCCGTGGCCAAGGTCGCCTACTTCGCCACCTGTTTCGTCAACTACAACGAGCCCGGCATCGGCATGGACACGCTGGAGGTCATGGCCCGCAACGGCGTCGACGTGGTCCTCGCGTACCAGGAATGCTGCGGCATGCCGTCATGGCACAACGGCGACATGGACCAGGCCCGGGCCCAGGCGCAACGCAACGTCGAGCTGCTGGCGCCGTTCGTAGCCGAGGGGCGGACCGTCGTGGCCACCAACCCCACCTGCTCCATGACCCTGCGCGACGAGTACCCGCGCATGCTGGACACCCGGGCGGCGCGGGACGTGGCCGAGCACACCACCGATCCCACCGCGTTCCTGGCCTCGCTGCACGCGGAGGGAAAGCTCAACCGCGACTTCAAGACCGGCCCCGGGAAGGTCGCCTACCACATGCCGTGCCACCTGCGGGCGCAGCGGCTGGGCAACCGCACCGGCGCGCTGCTGTCGCTCCTTCCGGAGACCGAGGTCCAGACCGTGCAGGCGTGCTCGGGGCACGACGGCACCTGGGCCATGAAGCGGGAGAACTTCGAGGCCTCCATGCGCTGGGGGCGGCAGGCGTTCCGGGGCATCGAGGAGGCGGACGCCGCCGTCGCGTGCTCCGACTGTCCGCTGGCCGCCATCCAGATCGAGCAGGCCACCGGCAAGCACCCGCTCAACCCCATGCAGATCCTGGCCAAGAGCTACCGCGGGGAAGATTTCTGAGACCGAGGAACTTTCTGAGACCAAGGAACGCTCCCGGTGATCCTGATCACCACCGCGAGGCAACCCTATGAGCATCACCCTTGAAATCGAGGAACGCGCACCCTTCGCCGAAGGCGCCGATTTCGGCACCGCCGGTGCCTACGAACGGATAAAGGGACGCGCGCGGTTCGCCATCGACCCGAGCCTGCCCGCCAACCGCGACATCGTGGACCTTGCGCTGGCTCCGGCGGACAGCCGCGGCCTAGTGGAGTACTCGACGGAGTTCTTCATCATCAAGCCGGCGGACATGAACCGCGGCAACCGCCGGCTGCTCTACGACGTCAACAACCGCGGCAACAAGCGCGCGCTGCAGTTCTTCAACGACGCCCCGCCCACCAACGACCCGCGCACCGCCGAGGACGCCGGCCACGGCTTCCTGATGCGCCGGGGCTACACGGTGGTGTGGTGCGGCTGGCAGGGAGACCTGCTTCCGGGGGACGGCCGCCTGACCATGGAGCTGCCCGTCGCCACGGGACCCGACGGCCCGGTCACCGGGCCTTTCCGGGCCGAGTTCATCATCGAGCAGCCCGGCGTGACCACCGTGTCCCTGGGCGGACACGACTACATCCGGCCCTGTCCGGCCGCGGACCCCGGCGCGGAGGGGGCCACCCTTACGCGCCGGCGGCTGGACCCCGATCCACGCGAGCCCGTCCCCGCCGGCGAGTGGCGATTCGCCGCCGCGGACGCCGCCGGCAACGTCTGGCCGTCGGCCACGAACTGCCACCTCGCGGAAGGCTTCCGGCCCGGCTGGATCCACGAGCTCATCTACACCGCGAAGGACCCGCTGGTGCTTGGGCTGGGATTTGCCGGCGTACGCGACCTCGTCGACTTCCTGCGCCATGCCGACGAGGACGCGGCGGGACAGGCCAATCCCCTGCGGGACGGCGCGCCGGGCATCGAGAAAGCCTACGCCTGGGGGCGTTCCCAGAGCGGACGCTTCCTGCGCGCGTTCGTCTACGGCGGTTTCAATGCCTCGGACGGAGGGCGGCGCATCTTCGACGGGATCTTCTCCCACGTGGCCGGGGGCGGGCGGTTGCAGCTCAACTACCGCTTCGCGCAGCCCGACCGCTATCCGCGCCAGCACGAGGACCACCTCTACCCCTCGGAGGAGTTCCCCTTCGCCTACGGCCGGACCGAGGACCCGTTCACCGGAAGGCAGGATGCGATCCTGAAAAGGCCGGAAACCGACCCCGTGGTCATCCACACCCAGACCGCCACCGAGTATTGGCAGCGGCGCGGCTCCCTGGTGCACACCGACCCCCGCGGCAACGACCTCCCGGAGCACGAGAACATCCGCGTCTTCCTGTTGTCGTCCCTGCAGCACAACGACGCGGCCGCAGCCCTCGAAGGCGGCGTGCCGCGATACCCGCTGAACCCGCTGCCGGCCAATCCGGTCCTGCGCGCCCTGCTGGCCGCGCTGGACGAGTGGGCTACCAAGGGAGTGGCGCCTCCGGAAAGCCGCGTGCCGACACGGTCCGCCGGCGACCTCGTCACGGGCGCCGAGTTCCGCGAGGGATTCCCGGCCGTTCCCGGAAGCGCCTGCCCCGAACCTCATGCGCTGTACCACCTGGACCGCGGGGCGGAGTTCGCGAACGGCGTCATTTCCCGGGAACCGCCGGTGGAGGACAAGACCCGCGAGTATCCGGTGCTGGTGCCCGCGGTGGACGCCGACGGCAACGAGACCGCCGGCGTGCGGGTGCCGGAGGTAACCGTGCCCCTAGCCACCTACACGGGCTGGAACCTGCGCAAGGACTCGGAGGTGATGGCGGGCATCGTCGGCAGCGCCCTGCCCTTCGCCCTGACCGAGCGGACGCGCGCCGCGCAGGGAGACCCGCGCCCCTCCATCGAAGCGCGCTATCCGTCGCGGGAAGCCTATCTGGCCGCGGTGCGCGCGGCCGCCGAGGAACTCGTGGAGCAGCGCCTGCTGCTGGCCGAGGACGTGGAGCGGTGCGCGGCGCTGGCGGGCAAGCGCTGGGACGCGCGGCGGGGAAACGGGTCCGGGAGAACGTAGGAACCTATTCCATCAAGCCGTTGTCCCGCAGGAACTCGATGACGAAAGCGTCGAATCCCGCGGGGTCCTCGATGCAGCACGCGTGACCCGTTCCGGGGAGCACCTTGTGAACCGCCCCCGGCGTCAGCGCCGCGGTCTTCCGGCCCCCTTCCAAGGACATGTCGTGCTCGCCGTTGATGACCAAGGTGGGCACCCTCATCTCCCCGAGGCGCGGCGTCATGTCGGTGCCGCCGCGGGCACGGAATATCTGCGCGATGGACGTGCCCGAAAGCCACGGGTTGCGCTCCAGGAAGAGGTCCAGCAGGTACTTGCCGAGCCGGGTGCTCTCGAAACCCGGCGCCACCAGTTCCCTGATGTGCTTCCCGTGGTAGGTGGTCACGTCGTCCGTGTAGCCCTCGATCCGGTCGCCGATGCGCCCGCCCCCGCCGCTGCTTCCGCCTACCAGGATCACCGCCCGGAACGTCTCCGGGTGGTCGAGACCCAGCAGCAAGGCGATGCCCGACCCCACGCTGACGCCGCCGATGACGGCTTCCGTGACGCCCTCCGCCCGGCAGACGGCCAGCACGTCGCCCGCCATGTCCCCCAGCGAGAACGGCGTCTCCGGCTTGTCCGACCGGCCGTAACCCCGGATGTCCAGCGAGATCACCCGGAACCAGGTGGAGAAGTGCGCCACCTGGTACATCAGCAGATTGTGGTCGAACGGGTTGGCGTGCACCCATATGAAGGGCAGACCCTCCCCGGAAACCTCGTAGTAGATGCGGACGCCATTGGAATCCGTGTACGGCATGGAACACCTCGAACGACAGTGTAGAGCGGTTTCGAACGTTGCGTCGTTCCAACCACGAAACCGGACACATGGCAAACAGAGAGGCGAACCGAACCGATCCATCAAGATCATGCTATAATTGGTCCCATGACGACTGCCGAAAGCGTCCGGCTCGACAAGTGGCTGTGGGCGGCGCGGTTCTTCAAGACACGCTCGCTCGCGGCCGAGGCGGCCCAGGGCGGCAAGGTCCACGTCCGCGGCGACCGCGCCAAGCCGGCCCGGCCGGTTCGCATCGGCGACCGGCTGGAGATCCGGCGCGGTCCTTGGGAATGGGTGGTCACGGTCAAGGGTCTGTCAACGAAGCGTGGCCCCGCCAGCGAGGCCGCGCTGCTATACGAAGAAACCGAGGAAAGCGCGCGCAAGCGCGACGCCGCGCGTGCCGAGGCCCGATCCCACGCCGCCCCTCTCCGCGAACGCGGCGGACGGCCCACCAAGAAGGACCGCCGGGACCGCGCGCGCTTCGCGCGTGAGGATTGACGCGGGGGTAATGAGCAATGGCTTCTTTCGAGGTAAAGGTTTACCGGATTCAGGTGGAGGAGCATCCCAATGCGGATGCCCTGGAGTTGGCGCGCGTGGGCGGTTACGTGAGCCTTATCAAGAAGGACTCTTTTTCGACGGGCGACCTTGCGGTCTACATTCCCGAGGCGTCCATCGTCCCCGACGACGTGATTCAGGAACTCGGGCTTGAGGGCCGCCTTGCCGGCAAGGCGAAGAACCGCGTGAAGGCCATCAAGCTGCGTGGGGTCCTGTCTCAGGGACTGATCTACCCCGTCGCGGGGAACCGCCTGAGCGGGGCCGAAGTGGCGGAGGGCGACGACGTGATGGAGGCCCTCGGCGTGGAGAAGTGGGAGCCGCCGATCCCGGTCCACTTGTCCGGCAAGGTGCAGAATTCCCACGGGGCGACGCTTCACTACGACATCGAGGACATCAAGAAGCACCCCGATGTCTTCAAGGCCGGAGAGGACGTGGCCGTCACCGAGAAGATTCACGGGACTTGGTGCTGTCTCGGCTGGAACCGGGAACGCGGCGCCATCGTGTCGTCGAAGGGGTTGTCCTCCCAAGGATTGTCCTTCAAGGTCGACGACCCGGACAACGCGGACAACCTGTACGTGCGGATGTGGAAGACGCATGGCGACCTGGTGAAACAGCGGGCGGAGCAATGCGGCCAGTCCGTGTACGTCCTGGGCGAGATTTTCGGGCGCTCGGTTCAGGACCTCCGGTACGGCGAGAAGGCGCAGGCTTTCGCCGTATTCGACGTGTACGTCGGAGACCCCGGCTCCGGCAGGTACTTGAACTGGTCCGAGATCCTGGAGTTTGCCGGCGCCGACTTCCCCATGGTCCCGGCCCTGTATCGCGGTCCGTTCGATGCCGGTCTTCTTCCCGACTGGACCACCGGCAAGACCCTGTGGGGTGAAGGAGTGGACCAGATTCGAGAGGGCGTCGTCATCCGGGACTGCGCCGAAGGGTCGGACATGGAGATCGGACGCCGAGTCCTCAAGAGCGTGTCCGAGGGTTATCTGCTTCGGAAGGGGGGAACGGAGTTCAACTGAGGCTGGTGACGTGCATCATACATGCGGGTAAAAATACGGCTATTTTACCCACATGCATGAGCGGACGCTTGCGGGACCGCCCTACATCCCCTCCAGCAGCACCGTGCGGATCATGGAGATGGCGTTGAGGCTCATGCGGGTGCGGTCGGGGCCGCCGCGGCCGCCGAGGTTGTAGGTGCGGGTGTTGAACCGGGTGCCGTCGGTGATGGAGATGTAGGTCTGGCCCCTGGCGAGGTTTACGGCGGTGTCGCCGGGGTTCTCCACGGCGTGCAGCGCCAGGCCGAAGTCGCTGCCGGCCTGCTCGCGGACGGTCCAGGCCAGTTCCTCGGTGAGCTGCTCGGGCTGCTCCAGCAGCGCCTCGGCCTCTCCGGGCCGCCGCGAAAGCGCCAGCAGGCGGCGGGTGCCGCGCTCGCCGGGCGCCACCATGCCTTCCACGAAGTGTTCCTTGCTGGCCCGCTGCAGGCGGTCGGCCACGAGGCCGGCGGTCATGTCCTCGAAGACGGCCACGCTCCGGTCGTGCTCCCGGAGCAACCGGCCCACCGCGTCCTCCATGGTCTCGTCGTCCACGGCGAAGACATGGGTGGTGAGAAGCTCGCGCACCTGCGCCTCCACCGGCGCAATCAGCTCCATGGCCTCCTCGCGGCTGGACGCCTTGGCGGTGATGCGCACGTCCACCTGGCCCGGGTGGGCCAGCACTCCCACGGTGGGGTTGCTGGAGTTGGCGATGAGGTCGCCGATCTCATGGTCCACCGAGCTTTCACCCATGTCGGTGACCTTGAGCACCCGGTAGGTGATGGTCTCCGACAGGTTCCACCTGCGCCGGGCGTAGGGGGTCAACTCGTTCTCGAACAGCCACTTCATCTCGTGCGGCACCCCAGGCAGCGCGAAGATGACGCCCTTCTCGTGCTCGACGATGAACGACGGCGCGGTGCCGTTGGGATTCTCCACCGGGATGGCGCCTTCGGGGATGTCCGCCTGCCGCTCGTTGTTGGGAGTCATGATCATGCCGCGGCGGCGGAAGCGCGTGTCGATCTGGTCCAGCAGGCCCGGGTCGCGCACCAGCTCGCGGCCGCACACCTCGGCGATGATCTCCCGGGTGAGGTCGTCCTGGGTCGGGCCGAGGCCGCCGCTGGTGATGACGAAGTCCGCCCGGTCCAGCGCCCGACCGATGACGTCTTTCATGCGCCCCGGGTTGTCGCCCACGATGGTCTTGAAGAAGAGGTTGACCCCGAGGTCCGACAAGCGCTGGGCCATCCACGAGGAGTTGGTATCCACGATCTGACCCAGCAGCAGCTCCGATCCGATGGCGACGATTTCAGCGTTGGGCACGATGCGCTCCTGTTACGTGTTCGTTGAGGACTTACGTGCCAGAAGCCGGCACGGGTTGGCAAGAGGGCTCTACTCCACGCTGGGTGCGGGCATGGCCTCGGCGGGGGTCTCGTCGGGCGCCCTGCGCCGGACCCGCGCCAGCACATCCAGCCACAGGGAGTAGAGCGTGGGCGTGAGCACGAGCGTGAACAGGGTGGATACCGCCAGTCCGCCAAGGACCGCGGAGCCAAGGCCGCGGTAGAGCTCGGAGCCGGCGCCGCGGGACAGCACCAGCGGCAGCATGCCGAACACGGTGGTGGCGGTGGTCATGAAGATGGGGCGGATGCGGGTGCGCACGCTGGCCAGCAGCGCCGCCTGGGGTTCTTCCCCCGCGCGGATGAAGTTGAGGGTCTGGTGCACGATGAGGATGGCGTTGTTCACCACGATGCCGGTCAGGATGATGAACCCCAGCATGGTGACGGTGTCCATCTTGATGGTGGGCTCGGTGGCGTGCCCGAGGCTCACGGCGAGGATGCCGCCGGTGGCCGCCAGGGGCACGCTGAACATGATGATCAGCGGATAGCTCCAGGATTCGAACAGCGAGCACATCACCAGGTAGACCACCACCACGGCCAGCAGGAACGTCCACTTGAAGGCGTCCCAGGTTTCCGCCAGCTTCTGCGCCTGGCCGCTCACCGCGATGGAGTAACCCAGCGGCAGGGTGCGCCGCACCTCCTCCACCGCGCCGTCCTCCACCAGCCGCACGGCTTCCTCCAGCGGCATGGCGTGGTGCATGTTGGCGTTCAGCTTGATGGCGCGGTCGAGGTCCACGTGCTCGACCTTGGTGGGACCGTCGCCCGGGCGGATCTCCGCGATGTCCGAGAGCTGCACCAGCCGGCCCGCGCCGTCGGACAGCATGAGCGCGCCCAGGTCCTGGGTGTGGGCCATCTCGTCCCGCGGCCCCTTGAGGATGATGTCGATCTCCTTGCCGTCTTCGCGGAAACGCCCGGCGCGGGTGCCCTCCACCGCGGTCTCGATGACGTCGCCCACGTCGGAGGCGCGCAGGCCCAGGGCCGAGACACGGTCGCGGTCCAGGTGTACCCGGATCTCGGGATTGCCCCACTCGAAGGACGAGTTGACGAAGTTCACCCCCTCCACCCCACGAATGCTCCCTTCGAGGCCCCTGGCGATGTTCCGGATGGCCTGCAGGTCGTCCCCCTTGACGTCGAGGGCCACGTTGTTGCCGCCGATGAAGCCTCCCCGCTGGCGGAAGAGGGACGCCTGGGTGATGAACACCGCCTGGGTCCCGGGAATGCCGCCGACGGCGCGGCGCATGGTCCCCACCACCCGGCGCATGCCGTTCAGATCGGTATGGGGTTCCTTCACGATGGCCCCCATGATGGGGGTGTCCAGGCGAATGACGGCGAACATGCGCTCGATCTCGGGGATGCCCCGGACGCGCGATTCGATCTCCTTGATGATCGATTCCTTCTGGTCGGTGTTGAAACCCGGCGGCATCTTCACCACGCCGAAGATGAAGTTGCGGTTCCCGCGGGGCAGATAGTCCAGCGGCGGCGCGAACCACCAGGCCAGCGCCACCGACCCGCCCACGATGAAAAGGACCACCGCCACCCGCCGCACGGCGCCGCGCTGGAGCCACGCCAGCAGTCCGAGGACCATCCCGGAGAACCCGGCGCCGGCCCGGTCCAGCACGGACATGACCGCGCGCAGGCGGCGGAACCGCGTCCGCGCCTTCTCGGGCAGGATGTGGGCGGAGAGCATGGGCACCACGGTGAGGGCCACCACCAGGGACAGGGCCACCGCCACGGACACGGCCAGGGCGATGTCCCGGAAAAGCTGTCCGGCCTCTTGCCGGACAAACAGGACCGGAACGAACACGGCCACCGTGGTGAGCGTCGACGCCAGGATCGCGCCCCCCACCTCGCGCGCGCCGTCCAGCGCGGCGCGCACGCGCCCCTTGCCCATGTCGCGGTGGCGGAACACGTTCTCCAGCACCACCACGGCGTTGTCCACCACCATGCCGGTGGCGAAGGCCAGGCCGGCCAGCATGATGACGTTGAGGGACGAGCCGACGATGTTGAGGACCACGAAGGTGGTGACGATGGACACGGGGATCGCTACCCCCACGACGATGATGCTGGCGGGGCTGCGCAGGAACAGCAGCAGCACCAGCACCGCCAGGGTTACCGCGAAGTAGATGTTGCGAGTCACCAGGTCGATGGAGTCGTGGATGTAGTCGGTCTCGTCGTAGACCATCGTCAGATCGATACCCTTTTCGCCGTAGCGCTCCTGCAGCCGGCTCAGGGTCTCCCGGACGCCCTCCATGACCTCCATGGTGTTGGCCCCGGAACGGCGCAGGATGCCCATGCCGAGGGCGAGCCTGCCGTCGATGCGCACGGCGAAGTCCCGGTCCTCGTGGCCGAAGGAGACGGCGGCCACGTCGCGCACGTAGACGGGCCCCTGGGCGTCGTGCCGCACCACCACGTCAGCGATGTGATGGAGTTCCTCGAACTGGCCGAGGGTGCGCACCACGTGCCGGCGCTTGCCCTCGCTCAGGTCACCGCCCTTGACGTTGCGGTTCTCGCGGGTGACGGCCTGCCGCACCTCCGCCACCGTGATGCCGCGGGCCGCCATGGCGCTGGGATCCAGGGTCACGTGCACCTGGCGGTCGCGGCCGCCGAAGCGCCACACCGCGCCGACGCCGGGGACCCGTTCCATCTGCGGCACGATGACGTCCTTCAGCTCCTCCCACACCTCGTTGAGGTCCCGCTCCGTATCCACCATGATCCACGAGATCGGGCTCTCCTCGTCGGTGTTGACCGCGCGGATGCGGGACTCGCCGACGTCGGGCGGCAGGTCCCTGACGGTGTCGAGCTTCTCGGAAACGCCCAGGCGCGCGATGTCCTTGTTGGTGCCCCAGTCGAAGCTGAGGACCACCCGGGAGCGGCCCTCGATGGAACTGGAGGAAACCTGCTTGAGCCGCTCCACGGCGTTGAGCCGCTCTTCCAGCCGGTCGGTCACCTCGCGCTCCACCTCTAAGGGCCCGGCGCCGCCGTACTCGGTCTCCACCGTGATCTCGGGCCGGTCCACGGTGGGTATCATCTGCACGGGCAGGCGGAACAGCGCGATGGTCCCGAAGAGCACCGCCAGGATGATGCCGACGGTCACCGAGACCGGATTGCGCACGCAGAAATCAACGATTCCCATCACGTCTCGAATCGGGGCCGGCGTTCGGACCGCCGGGCCTTCCTCCAGGTCCGCCGGGCCGCGCCCCCGGCCGTCCGCCGGGCCTGCCGCCTCCCGGTCCTCCCCGCGGCCCGGCCCCGTTGCCTAGCTGTACCTTGGCCCCGTCCCGCAACACCTCGTTGCCCAGCGTCACCACCTGCTGGCCGGGCTTGAGGTCGCCGCCGGCGATTTCCAGCAACGCGCGGTAGCCGCGCCCGGTGCTCACCTTCACCGCCTTGGCCTGACCGTTGGACACGACGAAGACCACCTCGTCCGGGCCGCGCCGCACCACCGCGTCCTTGGGCACCAGCACGCTCGGCTCGCCGCTCGAAACGATCACCGTGACGCGCGCCAGCATGCCGGCCTTGAGCCGTCCGCGGGCGTTGGCGAGCCGGACCTTCACCGGGAAGCTGCGGCTGCGCGTATCCGCCTGGGGAACGATGTGCGCGACTTCGCCCGAGAAGACCTCGCCGGGGAAGGCGTCCAGCGTCACGTTGGCTGGGAGACCCGTGCGCAACCGCGCGATCTTGCGCTCCCCCACCGGCCCGGACGCGAACACCGGATCCAGGTCCACCAGGTCCGCCACGGGCTCGCCCGCGTTCACCCAGTCGCCCACGTCCACGTGCTTCCTGACGATGAAACCGGAGATGGGCGCGCGCAGCGTGCTCCTGTCGATCTCGTAGGCCACCGCGTCCATGCGCGCCCGGGCCTCCTCGTGCTCGGCCTCGGCCATGGCGATGTCCTCGGCCCTGGCGCCGGAGCGGGTGAGATCCAAGGCCGCCCGGGCGCTACCGTACTTCTCGCGCGCGGCGAGGTAGTCGCTCTCCACCTTCTGGAACTCCGCCAGGCTGATGAGCCTTCCCTCATGGAGCCGCCGCGCGCGTTCGAGGTCGCGCTCGTGGTGCTGCAGGATCGCCTCCTGCTCCTTGGCCGCGGCGAGCCTCTGCGCCACCTCCTCGGAGCGGGAGCCCTCCCGGACCTTGTCCCACTGCTTCTTCGCCCGGGCCACCGCCGCCGCGCGCTCGCGCAACGCGATCTCGCGCCGCCCCCGGTCCACTTGCAGCAGGACGGTCTTGCCCGCCGCCACCGCGTCGCCTTCCCGGAAGCCGGCCGCGGCCACCCGGCCCGCCACCACCGCCGCCGCCGTGGTGGCGACGTTGGGCTCGATGGTGCCGATGAAGGAGACCTCTTCCGGGATCGCCTTCGATTGCACGGGCGCCGTCTTCACCGCCACCGGGCGCGGCCCCCAGCGCTGCGGCCACGCGTCCACGGCGCACAAGACGAATGCTGCCAGCAGGCATGCGGCCAGGAGGACCGGCCGCGGCACGAGAGACAGGGAATGGAGGGACATGACTTCTTGCCTAAACGGTCCGTTTCGGGGACGCAACTCCACCTGATTGGACGATGCGGGGTTCCGTCCATCCGGCGCGTGTCCCGCGAACATCCGAGGATAGGGGTTTTGCCGGAGAGGGGCAACCGCCACGCCGGCGGGACGCAAGGCCGCTTGACAGGCCATTGGTGACAGCCTACGATTCGGGCATTTCGTGCCGCAAGCCGTCCCGCCTCTCGGGGACAATCACCTTCGCGGAGGAGAATGACATGGCCAAACAAGGCTTCAAGGCAATGGACTCCGACATGCACGTGTTCGAGCCCCACGACCTGTGGCAGCGCTATATCGACCCGGAGTTCAAGGACCGCGCCCCCAAGGGCTTGCAGCGCGATTTCCGCGACCTCGGCGTCGAACTCGACGGCAAGATCCTGCCGATCCCGAGGCGGCCGGAGAACCCGGGGCTGAGGGACTACCGCCTGGCCACCCTCAAGGAGAAATACAGCGACGTGGCCGCGCGCAACTTCGACGGCGTAAGCCAGGTCATGGCCATGGACAAGGAAGGCCTCGACGTGGCGTTCCTGTTCCCCACGCGCGGGCTCTTCGTCCTCGGCATCGACGGGCTCGACCCGGAACTGGCGGCGGCCATCTCCCGAGCCTACAACGACTGGCTCTACGACTTCGCGCAGGCCGACCGCGACCGCATGGTCTGCGTCGCCATGGTGCCGCCCCAGAACGTCGAGGCGGCGGTGGCCGAGACCAGGAGGACGGTGACCGAGATGGGGTTCCGGGGCATCTTCATGCGTCCCAACCAGACCAACGGCAAGTGCTGGAGCGACCCCTACTACGATCCCCTGTGGGAGGTATGCCAGAGCCTGAACGTGCCGGTGGGCTTCCACGAGGCCGGACGGGTCTATCAACCCCAGCCGGCCATCTCGCAGTTCATCCCGTCGTTCTCCATGTTCAACACCCTGAGCTTTCCGCTGGCCAACATGTTCGCGTGCGCGGACATGATCTACGGCGGCGTGATGGAGCGCTTCCCCAAGCTCCGCGTGGCCTTCCTGGAGGGCAACTGCTCCTGGCTCCCGTGGCTCCTGTACCGCATGGGCGACTACATGGAGTCAGTGGGCAAGGCCGAGTACCCGGACTTGAAGCTCGAGCCGCTGGAGTACTTCCAGCGCCAGTGCTTCGGCGCCGTCGAATGCGACGAGGTCACCGCCAAGCACATTCCGGAGTTCGGCCTGGAGGACAACGTGGTGTTCTCCACCGACTATCCGCACCTGGACGTCAAGTATCCCCACTCGCTGGATACCTTCCTGGAGATGCCGTTCTCCGACGAGTCCAAGCGGAAGTACCTCTGGGACAACTGCGCCCGGCTGTACAACATGGGTCAGTGACATCTCCAGTCGGACAGGACACTAACTCCATAGCGACATTCGAGCGGCGGGGGATCGTTGAAGGCTTCTTCGGTCCCCCGTGGAGCATGGTGCACCGCGCGGCGATGTTCGCGTTCGGCGCCGCGCGCGGCATGAACACCTACCTGTACGCGCCCAAGGACGACCCTTACCACCGGGAGCGCTGGCGGCTCCCCTACCCGGAGCCGGAGTGGCGCGAGCTATGCCGCCTCATCGATGCGGCCCAGGGCCACGGCATCGACTTCGTGTACGGCTTTCACCCGGGCAAGGACCTCTGCTTCGCCGCCGCGGAACCCGTGCGCGTCCTGCTCGACAAGGCGGCGCGGCTCTACGACCGGGGAGTGCGCACCTTCGCGGTGTTGTTCGACGACATCCCGTCGCACCTTACCGACCCCGGAGACGTGAAAAAGTACGACAACAGCCTGGCCAAGGCGGAGTCCTTGTGGCTGGAGGCGGTGTTGGAGGCGCAGCCCGCGGACTGGGACGCGGAGTGGTGGTTCTGTCCCTCGTACTACACCCCTGACCCGCTGCTTGCGCGGATGTTCGGCGAGTTCGAGCCGGAGTTCCCGGAGACCGTCGGGCGCTACCTGCCGGAGCCGGTGGCCTGCTTCTGGACCGGGACCAAGGTGGTGCCGGAGAACGTCACCCTCGCCGATATGGAGGAAATCGGCGAGAGGATGGGGCACCGGCTGCTGCTCTGGGACAACTACCCGGTCAACGACCTCACCATGGCCGACGAGATGCACATCGGGCCTCTCACCGGCCGGGACCCGCGGCTGCCGGAGCGGGTGCGCGCGCATCTGACCAACCCGCTGCTGCAGGAGGAACTGAGTTTCGTCCCCATGGCCACCTGCTTCGACTACGCGCGGGACCCCGGAGCCTACGACCCCGAAGCGAGCTGGGAGACGGCGGTGACGGAGCGGTTCGGTGCGGACAACCTGGAGCACTGGCGGGCGCTCCGGCTGTTTTGCGAAAGGGACGCGAAGGCCGCCGGCGCGGCGACGTTCTCGGAGTCGGAGCGGAACGCGCTGGAAACCGCCAACGGCTATCTGCTGGCCCGCCGCGGCGAAGGGTGGTGCCGGGAGTTCGAGCCGTGGCGGGAGAGAATGGAGCGCGCGCTCCGCTAGCGTCCTGTCCGGCAAAGAACCAGCATATGTCGTGTTATTCAAGGACGGAACACGGGCATCATGGAAGAGAAGAACGTATCCACCCGTGAGATACTGGACACCCTGAACGAGGTCCGTTCGCGGACTCTGGCCCTGGTGGAAGACCTTTCCGGCGATCAGCTCACCGTGCCCATGCTGAACATCGTCAATCCGCCGCTCTGGGAGATCGGGCACGTGTCCTGGTTTCACGAACGGTGGGCGTTGCGGCACCTGCGCGGCCACGACCCCATCATTTCCAACGGCGACGAACTCTACGACTCCGCGGCCGTGCACCACGACACTCGCTGGGTGCTGGCGCTGCCGCCGCTGAAAGAGACCCTCGCTTACAAGGAGCGCGTGCTGCGGGAGATCACGGACAAGCTTCCCGCCGAGCGCCTGAGTCCGGAGGAGACCTACTTCCACAAGCTGGTGATCTTCCACGAGGACATGCACGCGGAGGCCATGACCTACACGCGCCAGACCCTGGGCTATCCCCCGCCCCCGTTCGTGACGGGACGCGCGGCGCCGCGGGGCGGCCCCTGCCCCGGCGACGTGGAGATGCCGGGCGGCGAGTTCGTCCTTGGCGGCACGCCCGACCTTCCGTTCGTCTTCGACAACGAGAAATGGGGCCACCCGGTGACCGTGGTCCCCTACCGCATCGCCCGCGCCCCGGTGACCAACGAGGAGTTCGCCGCCTTCGCCGACGACAACGGCTACGAGGATCGGCGGTGGTGGAGTGACGAGGGCTGGAGCTGGCGGCAGGCCGAGGGCGCGACGCATCCCGTATACTGGAAGCGCGAGTCGCCGGGACAGTGGCTGGAGCGGATCTTCGACCGCTGGGGGCCGCTCCAGGCGGAGTTGCCGGTGATCCACGTCAACTGGTACGAGGCCGAGGCCTATTGCCGGTGGGCCGGGCGGAGGCTGGCGACGGAAGCGGAGTGGGAGATGGCGGCGACCGTGGACCCCGCCACCGGCACGGACCCTGAAGCGGCCAAACGCGGCTACCCTTGGGGCGAAGAGGCGCCCGACCCCTCCCACGGCAACCTCGACTGGGCCGCCGGAGGCCGGTTGCCCGTGGACGCGCTCCCAGCGGGCGACAGCGCCGCCGGCTGCCGGCAGATGATCGGAAACGTGTGGGAGTGGACGGCCGACGCCTTCCACCCCTACCCCGGTTTCGTCCGGGACCCGTACAAGGAGTACTCCGAGCCCTGGTTCGGCGACCGCAAGGTGCTGCGCGGCGGCTGTTGGGCCACCCGCTCCCATCTGATCCGCAACACCTGGCGGAACTTCTTCACCCCGGACCGGCGGGACGTGCTGGCGGGTTTCCGGACGTGCGCGATGGACTAGCGGTCCTTCGACTTCGCTCGGCAGACCTCGCTACGCTCAGGACGAACGGGTTGGCGTTATTGTCCGTTCGTCCTGAGCGTAGCGA